>CBIHRH010000128.1:0-9877 GCA_966212365.1 uncultured Emticicia sp.
AACGTGCATCAATATCAAAGCTAAAAATCCTATATTTCCCATCCTTGATTGGCTCCGTATATTTCGAGGTTTCTTCACGGGTATAGTATGGTACATCTGATAATTCTAATCTGCGAAGCCATTTTACACTGGTATTGCCCTCCCAACCAGGTAAAAATAATCTCACAGGGAAACCTTGCTCTGGTCTTAAGGGTTCGCCATTCTGTGCATAGACAATAATGGCATCGTCCTGGCCTTTTTTTACCGGAACACTGCGCGTCATAACAGCTGCGTCCCCTCCTTCAGCCAGAAACCACGTTGCGTTTGGTTTTACACCTACTTCGTTAAAAAGCGTTGAAAGTTTTACACCAGTCCATTCGCTCTGACTGGTTAAACCACAGATTTCCTGCGGTGTGAGATTTTCTTTACCTCCCCTGAAATTACCAGAGCACTCTAAAAAAGCTATTCGTGAAACCGAAGGAAAACGTTTTAAATCGGCTATATTGAAAATAAGTGGTTTCTCAACCAGCCCATGAATGAGCAATTCATGTTTAGAGGGGTCGATAGCCGGAACACCCGCATGATGACGTTCAAAATGCAAATCAGATGGAGTAATAATACCGTAAAAATCCTGCAAAGGAGACCTCGACGAAATATCAGAAGGCTTCTTTACCGATTTTACAAATGGAGAGCGGCTTCCTATTTCACCTGCAGGCGTACCGATTTTTTTGGTAGGGTCATCATAAATAACATTCTCAGAAATTCCTTTTTGTATGGTCTGTCCCTTAGCTGTTTGAATAATGGCAACTGCAGCAGTAGCTGCCCCACCCAGCAATTTTCTTCTAGATAATTTCTTCGGAAATTTCTGCGTTATTTCGATTAATTTATCAATTTTCATTTGATTTCCGGCCCTCCTTTGCGGTCGTCCTGTATAAATAAACTTCTGGCAGGCATCTTAATTTCAGGTAAGGTTTTTGCAGTGATAACTGTGTTTTCATCAATAATTCCATTGGCTCTTAGCAGATAGGCAGTTAGGTGATAGACCTCTTCATTTGATAAAGAACCCGGTGCATTAAATGGCATCGCCCGACGGATATAATCAAAAACTGTAGTAGCGTAAGGCCAGTAATTTCCGATTGTTTTTTCTTTTCGGGCAGTAGCACCAGGTGTTTTGTTTGTTACCAATGAGCCATTAGGCCCGCCGATACCACCGGCCCCATGACAGGCGAAGCATTTGGTATCAAAAATCAATTTGCCTTTCGATGCTAACCCTGACCCTACCGGGAGTCCTTTACCGTCAGGACGAATATCAATATCCAGACGGTTAATTTCAGCCTGTGTTGCTTTTCTTCCGAAACCAAATGAACCTGGTATGGTATCACTTAAAATATTCTGTCTGATAGAAACAATTGTGTATTTTCCGGTGGAATTTTCCTGACTCATGGCTTGATAGCAAGCCTGAAAAGAGATTCCACCGAAAAGTAGCAATGTTAATTTTATACTTGTTTTTTTAGTATATGTCACGATTTTAATGGATATTAAAACTTGTAAGCGTTAGTCATAAGTCCAGAAGTATTAGTCATATTTTCCGGCTTCAAGCGTACTTCTTGATAGTGCGTATTTCTTATTATAACGGTCTAAAACTACATGGATAGAGTCCTTTTTTTCGTTGATACCTGATAGAATTACTCTTTCTCCACCATTCAGCACATCATACTTCAACACCATTCGATTACGTTTACCAGGTCGGCTCTCGGCCTCAATCCCTTTAGTACGGCGCGCAGAATAGGCAATAGGTTCAATTTTCTTATCTTCTGAGCCTATGATTGCCTTCGCTTCTTTTGGGATCCAGTTATCAGATTTAGTTTTTTCTCCTTTTTTCTTCGCTTGTGCATTGGTTTTACCATCCCCTCCAAAATCGGTTCTATTGCCTAAAAATTCACGTCCCTCCTGTCTGTTCCCACGGTTTTTATCCTGTAAATACAATACATGATTTACAGTATCAGCTTCATAATAAAATACCCGCTGGCCACCTGCTACCCCAGTTAGCTCAAAAGTCCGGTTAATGTCTCTCATAGGAGCGCCACCTCCATTTGATAAGTCTAACTCAACGGGCTTATTGGTTTTGAAAGTCAGGGTTGTCCATTTTTCAAAAGTTGCCTGTTGCCATCTGGTAGTATCTAATGGTGAATAAGGTATTACCTCATTATTGATTTTAAACTCGGTTACATTGTAGTTCCCTCTTAATTCCTTAATACCTTTCAATGCTGGTTGTTTGTAAGGGTCATATAAGAAGTTCACAATTGCCAGATAAAGAAATACAGGTAAGAATAAGACAATGGTGGCAGTTTTTAAGGTAATTCTTGTAATTCTCTGCCATGCTTTTGAAAATACCGGATAGTATTCAAACGGAACTGTATACTTTTCAAGAATAAGCAAATTGTAGATTCTCGGAATATAACCAATCAGTAAAAAGGCAGAAAACAATACAAAGTAAGAGCTGTAGACATGTACACCTCCATCGTAGGCAAAATTAACATATACAATATCGGCCAAAGCCCCAAAAAGTAGGACTGCACCCCAGAAGGTGGTAGCTCTGAAAAATAACAAGCCCCCCGCAGCTACTTCGACAATACCGGTAAAAACCTCGTACCAGGGCACAATGACAATATATAACCAATAAATTTGTTGCAAAGTCAAATCACCAAAATCTGTATTCAACACGCCCGATGAAGGATAAGGTAATTGTGTTGGGGTCAGCTTTGTGAAACAAAACCCTATAATACCGATGCCTGCACGATAACGAACAATCACATTCAGCCAATAATATAGTTTGGTGTATTCCGCTAATTCTTTTTTTCTGATTTTAGCAATAGCTGTCCAGATTAGCCCAACTACAATGGCAAAAATCAGTGTAATAATCCAAACGGCGTACCCATTAAGAGGCGAACCAAAAATACGGTTTCCAAAAAAGTTTAGTCCCGAGCCGAAACGAGCTATATCATATAAATCTCTATAATGCAGATGCAGCCAGTCGAAAGTAAAAATTTCTTTGTACCAATCAAGGCTATTAGGTAATGTCATCGCTACGAAAAATACAAAAGCGATACGGAATGCTATTTTCTGCCAGTTTTTCCAGGGTTTTGGGGTGGCAGTTTTTTCAGTTTGCAGGTTCTCTTCAGGTAATTCTACTCCCAAATCTTCCTGAACTATCTTTAAGTTTGAATCAGACATAATTGTAATGAGTTGAAATGGTAAGGATTATAATTTTAAGGCATTTCTGCGACCTGCTTTTTTGGCTTCTATAGTCAGGTATTTTTTATTGATTTTATTCAAAATCGCATAGACAGAATCTTTCCCGACACTTATTCCAGACAATACAATAGTGGAATCATTCAGTTTTTTGAACGATAAAGAGAATTTATCGAAAGGATGATTTTTGTTACGGTTTTGCAGAGAAAGTTTTGAGTTGGTAGAATCAAAATCATAGCTATAATAATGACGCCCTTGTGTACCTGCCAGTTCATAGATGCGACTCGTATCATCCGTATAAAGTTCTTCGGTTGGTAAGTTCTCAATAATGACAGGCTTATTCGATTTAATGCTTATTGTATTCCATTTTTCAAATACTACATTTTGCCAGCGAGTTGAATCTGTTTTTGAATACGGAATCAATTGGTTATTCCATCGGAATTCGCTTACATTATATAAACCACTAATGTTTTCAATTCCTTTGGTTTTAGGGAAATGATAGCCCTTGTTTTTATAGCCTGCGTAAGTTCTGAGGCCATAAAAAACTACAAAGAATAAAATGAAAATAGTTTTTAAACCTATACGATAACGTTTCCAATTATCGTGAAAAACAGGTTGGAACCGATTAGGGGCAGTCGGTTTATCAAGTGATAATAGATTGAATAAGCGAACAGCGTCAAAAGCAAAAAGATAGAGCGCCAGACTAACCAGATAGAAAGCATAGACATATTCACCCCCCTCATAGGCTATATTTGAAATAGCAACATTACCGGCAAATGGCAATATAATCAAGGTAGCAATGGTGGTGGTTTTGCGATTTAATAGCAGTAAGCCACTGATTATCTCAACTAAACCAAGAAAAGACTGATAATTGGGTACAACACCTAATCCCAAAGAGAACAATTTCCAGGCACTGAAATCACCATAATTAGTATTCAGGTTACTGATAGATGGAAATGGTGCCTGAACCGGGAAGAATTTTAAAAAGCCATAAGCAATTACACCTATCGCTAAGCGATAACGGACTAGTACTCTCAGCCAATAATATAGCTTGTCATAATTGATTTCTTTGGTATAAATTCTATCCCAAAGGGATGTACTGATGGCGGCTATTATGAGAATAATTAACCAATTAATAAAGCTATCATCGCCTGTAAAAGTCGGAGAATACCTTGATAGATAGAAAATATCATGGTATTCGACATGCAACCAGTTTGTTGAAAAAAGGTGTTTAAAAAACCGAAAATCTATTGGCAACACCTGCAAAAAGAAGTAAATTCCGAAAAACTTAAAGGCTGTTTTTTCTGAATTACTCCATTGGCTTTGAGAGTTAAGTTCAAGAATTTTAGACATAGTATAAAATTTTAGGTAAGAATAGTTATCTCTTGGGGTTATTTTAATGCAATTGTCTCACTCTCCAAATCTCCTCCAAGCGAAGGAAATTTTTAGCCCCTCTCCCGTGGGAGAGGGGTTGGGGTGAGGAGGTTACTTTTAATACCCAGGATTTTGGGTCAAAGCTTTATCTATCTGAATCTCTCCAACCGGAATTGGTAACAAAAGCCTGTTGGGGTCTGTTACATTGAAAACCTGAGTCGCGCGGCTAGTGCGCACGATATCAAACCAACGATGTGGCTCCAATGCGAACTCCAATCTTCTTTCGTTTTCTATTGCCAATAGTAGTTCTTCTTTGGTTGATGCAGTGCTTGGTTCAATGGCAGCCCGGTCTCTTATGGCATTTAAATCAGCCAAACCATCGGTTATTTTATCAAGATTTACTCTGGCTTCTGCACGAATCAGATATATCTCGGCTATACGGAAAACGTAGCTTGGGTCGGTGGCAGGTGTTCGATAATACAGATTCCCATACCAACGATTCTGGTTATCTTTAGCTACAAGCGCACTACGCCCACCTCCCACTTTTGGGTCATTTAAAAGAGCTACCAATGCATCATTTGGCGCCCATTGTCGGGTTCCACCATTAGTTTGTGGCTGCCATTGTCCACGATGAGAGTTCTGTTCATTAGCGCTATAAAAAATCTCAAAAACAGACTCTTGTGTGCCTCTGGCATCGTTGGCAAAAAATGAACTATAAGGTTTCAGAAGTTTATAATTGGTATCGCTAATGAGTTTTGAAGCATATTCTTCAGCCTTAGCCCATTCTTTTAGATACAAATGTAGACGCGATCGCAATGCCCAGACAGTTTTACGGGTGGCACGATACCGGTCAGTTGTTGATGAAAGTAATGGTTCGGCAGTTTCTAAGTCTTTTAAGACTAATGCATAAGTCTCTGCCTGAGTGCTTCTTTTTACACCACTATTTTCTGTTGGGTTAACTGTTGGTTTGGTAATCAAAGGCACCCCTCCCCAGGTACGGGCTAAATCAAAGTACGATAATGCTCTGATAAAATAAGCTTCTCCAACTATCTGGTTCTTCAATGCATCTGACAGCAATGGGTCTGCTACAGCAGGCACTTTAGCGATAACATTATTGGCGCGGTTGATAGTACGATAAATGGATGTCCAGGCACCTGAAATGGTTGAATTTTCAGGATTTACTTTTTTATTGATAAATTCCTGCACTTGTGATTGTGAACCAGTCCATTGGATATTATCTCCTGATAAATAGCCTATTGATTGGAAGGTTGTTCCATAATAACCTCCATTACTCAAGGCAGAATAGACCCCTCTTAGCGCTGTTTCGGCAGAAGTTTTATCAAAAATGGTTTGTGCGTCAGAAATAGACTCTAAGGGCTTTACGTCTAAAAATTTACTGCAGGAAGCCGATAGGGTCAATAATCCAATAGATAATATATATTTTAATGTTCTCATTGTTCTCAATTTCGTTTTTGATGGATACTTAGAAAGTAAGACTTAACCCTGCCTGAAAGCTACGCGGCTGTGGAGGGGTCCCCAAATCAATACCTTGCGCATTCTGGTCACTACTTGAACTTGATTCAGGGTCAAGACCAGTATATTTAGTTAATAAGAATAGGTTAGTACCGTTTACGTAGATTTTAAAATTATCAGCCTTTAACTTGGCAGCAAGTGCTTTCGGAAAATTATAAGCTAAGTTTAAGCTACGAAGGCGTAAAAATGAGCCATCTTCCAGCCAACGGCTTCCGCCATCACGATAGTTGTTTACGTTTACGCCATCTGGTCTTGGCACATCAGTTATATCACCCGGCTTTCGCCATCTGGCATTATTACTAGCCAGAATCACGCGAGCAGCATCTCTTGCACCACCTCCTTCACCAAAAAACTTATTGTGATTATAGACTTTATTCCCATATTGGAAGGCAAGGAATGCTGAAAGTTCAAAGCCTTTATAACTGAAATTATTCGTAAAACCACCGAAGAATTTCGGCCAGATACTGCCTAAAATCTGACGGTCAGCTACTGTAACCTGTCCATCTTTATTTACATCTTCATACACTACATTTCCGTTTTCAGGATTTACATATAATTGTTTATATACCCAGAAAGAGTACAACGGCGTGCCCTGCTGTTGAAGAATTAATTCACGGCTACCATAGCGGAGCGGATTATCCAGTTTTTCAATTTTATTGACGTTTTGTGCTACATTCAGGTTACTTGTCCATCTGAAGCCGCCTCTTTCATAATTAATGGTATTGATATTCAATTCAAAACCTTTATTGCTGATTTCGGCGGCATTGCTCCAATAGTTGGCAAATCCTGTGGTGCTTGGTAATGCCAATTGCAATAGACCATCACGCGTATATTTAGTATAATAGTTTAATTCAAATCCAATACGGCCATTAAGGAATGAGGCATCTAAGCCCACATTAAACTGGTTGGTACGCTCCCATTTCAAGTCAGGGTTAGCCAATTGCTGTGGCGCAATACCCGGATTACCCTGATAAGGCGCTCCACCAGTCCAAAGGCCTTGAGCAGCAAAGTTTCCGATACCATTCTGATTACCAACAATTCCATAGCTTGCGCGTAGTTTCAGGTCACTCAAAAAGGCAACATCTTTCAGGAAATCTTCCTGTTTGACTCTCCATGCAGCACCCACAGCAGGAAAATACCCCCATTTTCGTGCATTACCAAATCTTGAAGAGCCATCAGCTCTCACGCTAAAATTAACAAGGTATTTTCCGTCAAATCCATAATCAGCTTTGGCAAAGAAAGAAGCTAAAGTACTTTTGCTCCAATTCTGGCTACTGATAGTAGTAGCGGCTGAAGAAATGATTTTGAATGAATTATTGGCGAATCCACGGCCCTCGGCATAAGTTCTGGTTAATACATCACTTTGCAAGGTATTGCCAAGAATTAAGCCAAGCGAGTGTTTTTTACCGATTTTCTGACGATAAGTAAGGGTTTGCTCATTTAATAAAGAAGTAAACTGACTGATGGATGAAGTGGCAAGTCCACCCTGAGCACCTAATAGCAGAAATGTATTCCAGTATTCTGATTCGTTATAATTATTGTAATCAACTCCCCAACTTGAACGAAGTTTCAGGTTGGGCAATAGCTCTGCTTCGGCATACAAATTACCAATGTAGCGCAAGCTGGTTGAGTGTACGTCATAATTTTGAAGGAGTAATGTAAGGTTATCAAAACCCGCACGGCCCACTAAAACGCCATTTTCGGTAGGTGAAAGATAGGTTGGTGTATGCAAAGCCGCTTGTAATAAACCGCCTTGTGGGCCATCGCCTGCACGTGCCTGGTTACGGTAAGTGCGACTGAACGAATTACTTACGCCAATCTGAATTCTATCATTTATTTTTTGGTCGAGATTTACTTTAAAACTTGCTCTATTAAAGGTTATAGGTCTTAAAATAGATTCCTGAGAATTGTATCCGCCACCAATATAGTATTTGGTTGTTTTAGTACCCCCAACTAAAGAGATATCATAGCTTTGCAATGTGGCTGTACGGAAAGCTTCACCCAATCGGTCATAAGTCTGTTGTTCTTCGGGTAGGCCTCTCCCACCTTCTGAAACAGGTCTGAATGGACGATTAGCTGCAGTTCTGTTTAATGAAGGCGTATCTTTTCCTGTATTTATCCACCATTCATTCACTAATTGCGCATGTTCAGTACCCGTGGTTAAATCCCAGAGTTTTATGGCTTTGACTTGTCCATAGCTTATATTAAAGTTTACTTTTGGCGCTTGCTCAAAATTTCCTCTTTTGGTGGTGATTAAAATCACACCATTAGCCCCTCTTGAACCGTATAAAGCCGTAGCTTCGGCATCTTTTAAGACCTCAATGCTCTGAATATCCACAGGATTCAGGTCAGCGATTGGGGAAGTTGATTTACCTCCTGTACTAATAGTTTGAAGGCTATTACTATTAATAAATACTCCATCAATCACATAAAGAGGGTCATTATCTGCGTTGATTGAAGTTGCTCCTCGAACTCTCACATTCACAGTTTCACCAGGCACGCCAGTTGGGGAAGAAATCTGAACCCCTGAAACTTTGCCTTGTAGTTGGGCATCAATACTACCAACAGGAATCGCGTTTACCTCGGTTGGGTCAACTTTTGTAATGGAACCAATAAGATTTTTACGCTCTTGTGTACCATATCCTACCACTACTACCTCGCTCAGTTGTTTGGCATTGGTTTGAAGTGAAACCGTAATGGTATTTGTAGTGGCTAAAACCTCCTTTAACTCATAGCCAATGTAATTAACAATAAGTACATAAGGAATTTTTTGTCCTGTTTTGAAGTAAAACTTGCCTTCCGCGTCTGTAATGACACCATGAGTCGTCCCTTTGATCTGAACAGTAGCGCCAATAAGTGGTTCGTTAGTTTTCTCATCAACAACCCGCCCGGAAAGTGTAGAATTAATGGTGGCATCGGCATTTTGGGCTAATATTACCGATGGAATCAGCAGAATAGCTAATAAAAACTGTACAAGTACATTTTTTTTCATTTACTTTGTAATGGTTAAATTAAACAATAAGGTACTGGGACGATTGCCCGGCAATCTCCTGAATCATTCCGCAAATGAGCCTTTTATTTGACCAGCCACTCTTGTTCCCGCAAGAGTGGCATTTTTAAGCTTTATATAAATGTTGTGTGTTAACTGAGTTCCCTAAACGAATACTCAATATCAATTTAATAGCTTCTATTTATCTAAATCTTCAAGCGACTGATTCTTTTCAACTTGATTTTATGAGTAAATCCTGCATTATGTCAACCTTGCGTCAATAACTTATTTTTAGTCTCAATAACTTAAGGTTAAAACAAAGCTACTATTATTATATTTAATCTACCAAATAAGTAGATTAATATTTTTCAATTTTATTGGTTTTCTTATATAAAATATAGAAAAAATTCCTTTATTCGTTCTTTAAGATAAGCTTAATTATTAAGAATTGAGAATTTTGCCACTCAGAGATTTTTTGTCAGAAGTATTTAAAATTAAAAATAATACTAAGCAGGTAGTATTAAATCTAAAATATCGCTTAACTTACGAAGTATTGGAATGAGAGACTTAAAAAGTAAGGAAAAAATTAAGGTAATCAGTGCTTAATTTTATTTACACAACGCAATATAAACAAAAAAACAGCTACGTTTTACACGTAACTGCCTGATTATCAATGTAGCGGGGAGCAGGATCGAACTGCCGACCTTAGGGTTATGAATCCTACGCTCTAACCATCTGAGCTACCCCGCC
>CBIHRH010000129.1:0-9846 GCA_966212365.1 uncultured Emticicia sp.
CTCCACTGGCTGCAATCGTATAAGTTATTGTGTATGTTCCTGCTGTACTGCTTGACGGGGTTATTTGGCCTGATGAACTATTGATACTTAAACCTGCCGGAGCAGAAGTAAAGGTTCCCCCTGTTGTACCCGTTAAAGTTACATCGGCTGGGCTGGCGGTTTTGCAATAGGGTGTGCCTGAATAGCTGATACTGGCACTTGTTGTACAATGCAGATAAGTAAATGGCACAACATAGCTGCAAGCACCGCCATTCGGAGTTATTTTGACATAAAGTGTCTGCGAACCTGCAACCACGTTTCCATTAGGCACGAAGGTATTCGGTGCTGTAAAAGTACCTGCCGAAATTGTGGCATCTGCATCAGTAAAAATACCATTGATCGTACCGTTATAAGTACCGACATAGGCGAGAATAGGCTTTGTCGAATTATTGATAATAATTGATGATTTGGTATTATTATTAAAACTGCCGGAAGCATTTAATGTCCCAGACTTTAATATCCCATTATTATTAAAAGTGGCATTGGTGTTTAAAGTTCCTCCTATTTCCATATAACCATTATTAGTTATTGTAGAAGGTCCATAAATATAAAAATCGGCAGTATTTTTAAATGTCGCACAAGCATAATTAGCCAATGAAGTTCCGGCATAGCATCCACTCTCTCCTGTAAAGCTGATTGACCCATAATTATTGATTGAACCACTCGCAAGGGTAATGGCATTCTGTGTTCCTGAGCCACTAATGGTTGCCCCGGCTTCATTAGTAAGTATGTTGGTACTATTAGCAATAATGCTTTGCTTAGCATTTACAGTAAGGGTTGCACCAGTTTTATTAGTGAAAGTACCAGATGAAGCTAAAGCTAACCCTCTGTTATTGGGAGAAGAGATAGCAATTACACCGTAATTTTCCCCTGCTGCAGTACCGTCTATCAACAACGCTGTATAAGACATATCATTTCCTCTAGTATTGCTCAAATTCAGCGTACCACGATTTGTGAATGAAGAATTCATTAGTTGAAGTGTATTACTTTCAGCTGTTGAAATTGTTAAAATTCCTCCATTATTAATGGTAAGACTTACACCTGCACCATTTATCTCGATGCTTTTTGCTACAGCAGTGGTAGAATTTACAACAGGGGCATTTGTTACAATATTTATCTTTACCGGATTAGTAGCTGATGGCACTCCATTAGGCGACCAGTTGCAGGGATCCGACCAATCGTTGCTGACTGTGCCTGCCCAGGTCATGAGTTGGGTAGACGTGGCTACAGGGCTGCAAGTGGTTGTCCCCGTTCCTTGTATCGTAAAGGTATAAGGGTTTTCATCACTATCGTCATTGGCAATACTGATAGTAGCCGTTCTAAGCCCGGCGGCCGAAGGGTCGAATGTAACCTGAAAAGTAGTTGTTCCGTTAGTAATCGCAACTGGCGAACCCGGTTGTGTTGTTACCGAAAAATCAGCTGCATTTGCTCCATTAATTGCTACTTTGGGCGTACCACTTAAATTTAATACGCCGTTTCCTGTATTCAGAATAGTGAACGTTCTGACTATCGTTCCGGATGCTATTGCAACCGAACCAAAATCTGTATGATCGGCTGTAGAAGGACTGCTATCTCCACTAGCAATATCTATATTATTACCTTTTACATTTATTTCCGGGCTATTACCTGTACCCTGAATTGAAAAAGTATAAGGATTTTCATTGGGATCGTCATTTTCTATACTGATAGAGGTCGAACGCAAACCGCCTGCTGAAGGGTCAAAAGTTACCTGGAAAGTAGTTGTTCCGTTAGTAGCTGCAATAGGTGAAGTCGGTTGGGTTGTTACCGAAAAATCAGCAGCGTTTGTACCACTAACTACTACTTTGGGTGTTCCGGTCAGATTTAATGCTCCTGCTCCGGTATTCTCTATGGTAAAAGTTCTGACAACAGTTCCTGCTGATACGTTAACCGTGCCAAAATCTGTATGGTCAGTAGTAGAAGGGGTAGTATCTCCGGTATTAATACTTACGTTATTCCCCTTAACATTTATTTCAGGAACCGTTCCCGCACCCTGAATTGAAAAATTATAAGGATTTTCGCTGCTGTCGTTATTGGAAATACTGATTGTAGCTGAACGGGCACCTCCTGCCGAAGGATCAAAAGTTACCTGAAAGGTTGTACTCCCGGATGCCGTTACTGGAGAAGAGGGTTGAAGTGTGACCGTAAAATCCGCAGCGTGGGTCCCCCCGATTGCAACCATAGGGCTACCACTCAGAATTAAATCTCCTCCACCAAGGTTTTCGATAGTAAATGTTCTCACAATCGTTCCTGAGCTTACCTCTGCTGTACCAAAATCTGTATGGTCACTGGTAGTGGGTGAAGTGTCTCCATCAGTAATGTTTACATTATTACCTGTTACATTTATTTCAGGAATACCACCAACGCCCTGAATTGAAAAATTGTAAGGGTTTTCATCACTATCGTTACTAGCGATACTAATAGTTGCGCTTCGCGTGCCGGATGCAGATGGATTAAAAGTAACCTCGAATGTTGTACTACCTGGGCCGGCAACCGGAGAGGAAGGTTGTTGTGTGACAGTAAAGTTTGCTGCATGGGCACCACTAATCGATATAATAGGATTGCCGTTTAAAATTAAATCTCTCTCGCCCAGGTTTTCGATAGTAAAAGTTCTTACGATAGTTCCTGAATTTATATCTGCTGTACCAAAATCTGTATGGTCAGCAGCAGAGGGTGTAGTGTCTCCGTCATTAATGCTTACATCATTTCCTTTTACATTTATTTCCGGAGTTCCACCAGTGCCCTGAACTGAAAAATTATAGGGATTTTCATTACTATCATCATTGTTGATGCTGATGGTAGCCGTTCGTAAACCGCTAGCGGAAGGGTCGAATGTTATTTGAAAAGTAGTTGTGCCGTTAGTAGCAGCAACGGGAGAAGCGGGGTCTGTGGTTACTGTAAAATCAGATGCATTTATACCGCCAATCACTACTTTGGGAGTTCCGGTAAGGTTCAACATTCCTGCTCCTGTATTCTCTATCGTAAATGTTCTGACAACCGATCCGGTTGATACCCCAATCTCACCAAAATCTGTATGGTCATTAGTAGCAGGTGTCGCATCTCCATCGACTATATTTATATTATTCCCTCTTACATTTATTTCAGGAAGTACACCAGTACCCTCAATCGAAAAATTATAAGGATTTTCATTACTATCATTATTAGCGATACTAATTGTGGCTGTTCGTGTACCACTGGCTGAAGGGTCGAAAGTAACCTCAAAAGTTGTACTCCCTGATGTATCAATTGGAGTAGTAGGCTGTAAAGTGACAGTAAAATCTGAAGCATGCGTGCCACCAATCACTACAATAGGGCTACCACTCAATACCAGACTCCCACCGCCAAGGTTTTCTATCGTAAAAGTTCTTACCATGGTTCCGGATGACACACTGACCGAGCCAAAATCTGTATGGTCAGCAGCAGTAGGGCTTGCATCACCATCGTTAATATTTGTATTATTCCCTTTGACATTCATCTCAGCAACCCCGCCTATGCCTTGAATTGAGAAATTATAAGGATTTTCGTCACTGTCATTATTGGCAATGCTAATGGTAGCATTTCGTGTACCACCTGCGGAAGGATCAAATGTGACCTGGAAAGTAGTACTACCTACCGGGGTAACCGGAGAAGTTGGCTGCGTGGTAACTGTGAAATCTGCGGCATGCGTGCCATTAATTACTACCATAGGGCTACCGTTCAGGTTTAAGTCTTCATCACCGAGGTTTTCGATGGTGAAAGTTCTTACTATTGTACCGGAGTTAACATCTACTGTACCAAAAGCCGTATGGTCGGTATCGGAGGCAGTAGTACTGCCGTCTGCAATGGTTAGGTCATTTCCTTTTACATTCATTTCAGGAACTATACCTGTACCTTTAATTGAAAAATCGTAAGGATTTTCGTTACTGTCGTTGTTGGCAATACTTATCGTGGCTGTCCGAATGCCAGACGCAGAAGGGTCAAAAGTAACCTGGAAAGTAGTACTACCTGTTGGAGCAACAGGGGAAGTGGGCTGTGTTGTAACTGTGAAATCTGAAGCATTTGTGCCACTGATAGTTACCTGAGGACTGCCGCCCAGGGTTAAATAACCCTGTCCCGTGTTTTCAATAGTAAAAGTTCTTACCATCGTTCCTGCTGCTACCGTTGCAGTACCAAAATCTGTATGGTCTGCGATTGAAGCGCTCAGGTCTCCGTCTGCAATAGAAACATTATTACCTTTTACATTTATTTCAGAAGCCCCTCCTGTACCCTGAATTGAAAAATTATAAGGGTTTTCGTTACTATCGTTATTGGTAATACTTACAGAGGCACTTCGGGTTCCGGCATCTGAGGCGGTAAAACTTATCTCAAAAGTTGTTGAGCCATTGGTAACTGCAACTGGCGAATCAGGCTGGCTTGTCACCGTAAAATCAGAAGCATGAGTGCCACTAATGGCTACTTTAGGGCTACCACTTAGATTTAGTGGAGCATTGCCTATACTGTTAATAGTAAAAGTCCTGACTATTGTAGGTGAAGCCGAAGTCTGCGTGCCAAAACTGGTATGGTCACTTGTAGTGGGGCTGGTGTCTCCATCATTAATAACTGCGTTATTACCTCTTACTTCCATTTCGGGCAAATAATTATAATCAAACGGAACAACATAGCTACAAGCGCCACCACTTGGCGTGATTTTGGCATATAGTGTCTGTAAACCAGACGACAAATTGCTCAAAGGCACAAAAGTATTAGGGGCTGTAAATGTTCCGGCAGAAGTAGTAGCTCCGGAGTTTTTGTAAATTCCATCAATAGTACCATTAAATGTACCTCCATAAGTAAAAATAGAGCTATTAGCCGGATTATTTTTAACAATGACCGAACCATTGCCTGTATTTGTAACAGAACCTATGAGCAACCCATACTTAAGGATACCATTGTTGGTAAAAGTTTGCCCACTATATATCTCCAATGTGTCAGCAATTTGTATTAATCCACTGTTTGTAGTTGTCTTAAAATGATAATTTCCTGAACTACCTATTACTTTTCCGCAAGCATTGTTTGTAAATGTTCCGTCAGCTGAAACAGCTAGATAAATATCATTCAATGAAGAATTAAAATTTATATTTCCGCTATTTATTACATTTATCAGTTCTCCGCTAAAAGCGGCATAGGCATTAGTTATATTTATTGTCCCATTATTGGTAATGTTAAATACAATTGTATTTCTTCCTGCAAATGCTATTTCATCCGAGTTTATTTCTACGATACCATTATTTGTAAAACTTACAGGATTACCGGTACCAACAGAGACCATAAAAATATAATTCAGTAATCCTCCTGCACTTGTTTCCAATCGAATTGTCCCATTATTTACTACGGAACCTCCGGTTTCAAGATAAAACATGAATCTATCTGTGCTATTCCCACCATTACCTTTTAGTGTCGCTCCATTATTAACTGTTAAGATTTTATTTGGACCAGTTATATGAATATTACTTACTATTGCTGTTGTTCCGCTATAAATTACCGGGTTTCTTGTACTGCTTTGATCTATATAAACAAACTCTCCGGCAGCAGGAGGCCTGCCAAGGTCCCAGTTAGAAGCGGTGGCCCAGTTGTCACTTGTTGCGCCTGTCCAAGTAATAGCGGTTTGAGCAAAAGCATGCTGGTTTAGCAATAAAGCCATAAAGAGGTAAAATAATTTTTTCATGGGTAGAGATATTATTCAATAGCTGTATTTTAAATAGTAGATAATTTTCAATGACTGGCAGGCTGTCTGATTACCTGTTGTACGCGCTCATCAGTTTCAGTTTATTGTCTGATACTTCTTCTCACCTGCTTGGTTCGTCTTCTTGAAACTTGTATCATCTCGTTATTTAAGAGTTTGATAGACGACCCACTCTTTTCATATTCAAGCGTAAAGTTGATATTCACCAGTACCGAGCGATTGGCTCTTATAAACTGGTAGGCAGGTAGTTGTTTGGCTAAACTTCCCAGCGTAGTTGAGGAGAGAATCATGCTTCCGTTATTGAGATGCACTTCTGTATAATTACTATCGGCTCTCATAAAAAGGATTGTATCAGGGTCAATGGTATTATGCCAGCCAAGGCGTATCAATGCTTGCTGTTCCATGTATTTGAAGTGGGTGTGATGATAAAAAATTTACCTCCAAAAGTAGGCTGGAGAAGCGGACGAGTGTTATCGTAAAAATTCTATTCTTTTCCTCTTTTTTTACATTCTATCATTTTCATGCCTTTTTTGGGCATTTTCACCCGCTTTTTACCACTCAATAACTCACATCAGGATTTTCTTTTAATTCATCTTTTCTATCTTTAACTTTGGTAGTCAAAGTATCGTAAACCGCATGTTGAAGAGAATCATCCTTTTACAATTCCTTGCTTTTGCTTGCCTTGCCCAGCAGAATCTCTGGCAATCAATCAGCATTGCCAATGGCCTTTCGCAAGGGATGATTTATGATATGATGCAAGACCGACAAGGCTTTATGTGGGTAGCTACAAAAGACGGGCTGAACAGATATGACGGTTACAACTTTAAGGTGTTCACGCACAATCCGTATAAAGAATATAGTATCTCAGGTAACACCTGTACTGCGCTGCTGGAAGATTCACAGGGGCGTATCTGGGTAAGTACAGAAAAAGATGGGCTCAACTTGTTTGACCCACAGACACAAAGATTTCAGCATGCCACGCTACCCATTGCCACCAATGAAAGCAGTTTTATTATTATTTTTATAAAGGAAGATACGCAGGGGAATATCTGGCTCATTACTAATAACCCCGACAAAATATTTTTTATTACCAGAAAAGGCTACCCTAATAAGGCTGATTTCAGCGATTGGATTCTGAAACCCGATGCCGCATCTAAAAGAAAAACACAATTCAGGTTTGATTCGGGTGCTGTAGGGATACTATACCTGAAGGATTTTTTCGAGAGAGATAGTCTAGCGGGTAAACCTAAAGAAGATTACAGAGTTTTAAGGGATACACAAAAACGCTATTGGGCCATTGGCCGACACAAAATTCATTGCTATGAGGGATTGAAGGAAATTAAAACTATTTCATTTAACTCAAAAGGAATACCTGTTGCCAATCAATTTTCAGATGGGAGAATTGCTATCTCAAATCAGCTTTATCTCTGGGTTTTTACACCAGACGAATTACTAAAAACTGAAGAATTGAATGCTGAGAATGCCCTGGCCTCTATGCCTGTTTTATTAAACGGAATCAGAGGAATTTTTAAAGACAGAAGCGGCAATATATGGGTAGGAACCTACGGCTATGGTTTATTGAAGCTTAATAACAATTTTAAGTTATTTCATTCTATTATGCCACTGTATTCTCCGAGTCATCTTTTAGAAACCAGAGAAGGAAAAGTGTTCATGCATGGCAATTACAGGCCACGGTATCGTTTCTATGAGATTACACCTGCCAACAATACTATTTCACAGATACCCGTTGAGATAAAGAATGATTCTTATGTGCAGGATGCGCTTTTTCAGAGTAAAAAAAGTGAATATTATTTAATTCATCATACTATTCCTAATCATTACCTGAGCCGCTATTCTACAGACTGGAAATTGATTAAAGAGTATGATATAAATGCTTACGTTGAGGATTTTAATTTCAGTTATAAAATTGTTGAAGACAAAAACGAAGTGCTATGGTTGGGGCTGGCTAACGGAAATTTATTGCGGTTAAATGCTAAAACAGATGAGTTTAAGCTTTTTAGTTATAAACATATTTTACCAAAAAATAATACTGCCACTGAAACCTTTGCGCTATATCAGGATCAGCCTGATGTGTTCTGGATTGGCACACAAATGGGGTTAATCAAAGCAGAAAATCTTGCAACTAAACCCCATTACACTATTTATAGAAATAGCAAAACTGACAAGCAAAGTCTGAGTAATGATTTTGTATCGGCAGTAATTAATGACCCGTATCAACCGCAACGCTACCTATGGGTAAGTACCAAAGGAGGTGGTTTAGAAAGACTGGATAAACAAACCGGGAAGTTTGAACACTTTAATGAAGAACAAGGATTACCTAATAAAGTGGTTTATGGGATTCTATCGGATGATAAACACAATCTCTGGCTTTCGACCAACCGGGGTTTATCGCGCTTTAATCCTAAAACGCTTACATTTACCAATTACAATAAGTCAGACGGATTACAGGATGATGAGTTTAATACCAATTCCTATTTCAAAGGGCCATCGGGCAGGTTATTTTTCGGTGGGATAAACGGAATCAGTATTGTTAACCCAGAGGCTATTGGTGATAATAATCAAGCACCCGTCCTGAAAATAATTGGTCTGAAAATCAATAATAAAACCGTTGATGTAGGCACCGAAGAATCTATTTTAAAACTACCTGTCGAGCAATTAGACAAACTGGACGTTGCCCACGACCAGAATCAGTTATCGCTTGAATTTGGGATCATGGATTTTACCAATCCGGTCAAAAACCGGTATCGATATCAATTAGAAGGAATAGACGATGATTGGGTTGAGGCAGGCACAAACCACTTTGCCAATTATGCCCAATTACCAAGTGGCGGTTATACTTTTAAGGTGATGGGCACGGTAGATGGCGAGGTTTGGAGCAAACCTATTGCCTTGTCAATCAGGGTTCATCCTCCCTTCTACTTTAGCTGGTGGGCTTATCTGATTTACCTTACTATATTTGTTTATATCGCTTATCGATTGTATCAAAACCAGCTAAACAGGGTCCGGCTACAAGAGCAGCTTTTATATAAAGACAAAGAAACTGAACGATTAGCCGAGTTAGACTCTCTGAAAACCCGTTTTTTTGCTAATATCTCTCACGAGTTTCGTACACCTCTCACGCTATTATCAGGGCCATTAGCTGATTTCAGCAGGAAATATCCGAACGAATCTATGTTTGGGGTTATGCAACGAAATCTGGGCAGATTGCAGAATCTTATTAATCAAATGCTTGATTTGTCGAAACTGGAAGCAGGTAAGATGAGCCCTCAGATACAACACGGCAATCTGGCTGCCTTTGTGAAGCAACTCTTGTCTTCTTTTGATTCATTAGCCTCAAATAAGCACATCCGTTTTAATTATGATAAAAGTCAGACCCAACATATTGCTTATTATGATACTGATAAGTTGGAGAAGATTATCACGAATTTACTGTCTAATGCCTTTAAGTTTACCCCGGATGACGGAACAATTGATGTAGAAACAGCATATACCGATAAGCTACTTATTATTACCATAAAAGATTCGGGTATTGGTATCGAGCAGGAACGTGTTCCGTTTATATTCGACCGCTTCTATCAGGTTGAAGATACCACCTCGCTTAAAAGCTATACCCGCAACTATGAAGGCACGGGCATTGGTCTGGCACTTGTAAAAGAGCTGGTAGATGTATTGAAAGGAACAATAAGCGTAGAAAGTCGGGTTGGAGTTGGTACTCAATTTACAGTAACAATTCCAACAGATAAAGCTACCTGGGAAGGGTTCATTATGGAGCAATCTTCAATAGCAACTGCCAACGCATCTGAACCCATTATGACCGGGGTTGTTATAGACAATGGGAATCATAACACCCCTGAGAAAATAACGGAAAATCCTATTGATACCGAACAGCCTATTTTACTCATTATTGAAGACAATGAGGATTTAAGAGCCTATATCAGAAGTCATTTTGAATTGTCTTACCAGATAATAGAAGCCGTTGATGGTCAGGATGGTTGTGAGAAGGCCATTGCACTGATTCCGGATCTGGTTATTTGTGATTTAATGATGCCAAGGCTGGATGGCTTCAG
>CBIHRH010000130.1:0-9829 GCA_966212365.1 uncultured Emticicia sp.
CAACATTCAACCTTTCACTATTTTGACTACTTATATTTTTTAACCATTATTGTAATAAATAAAATTCCCGCATTATGCTCTACTCCCTATAGGGTGCCAGATTCGGGGCCTTAACCTAAACATTGCTTCTCTGCAGGGACAGAGGAATCGACTTCATTATGAAACTAAATATTACCTGGAAAATTTTTATAGGTATGACCCTTGGTATCATTGTTGGATACTTCATGAATACCTATTTAAAATCTAACCCTGAAGAACTTGCCTCATGGAGTGTGTACTTAAACCTATTAAGCAAAATCTTCCTGCGCTTGATAAAAATGATTATCGGGCCATTGATTTTCTCTATCCTTACTGTTGGTATTGCCAAACTAGGTGATTTTAAAACTGTAGGACGTATTGGGGTAAAAACTCTGGGTTATTTCTATTTTGCAACCATTTTATCGTTGCTTACAGGTTTAATTGCTGTCAACGTTCTGAAACCCGGTAAAATGATGGAAATACCTTTGCCGGAATCAGGAGCAGAAACAGGAATTGAATCAAAAAAGATGACTTTAGAGAATTTCTTCACGCATCTTTTCCCACAAAGTTTCTTTGAAGCTCTGGCTACTAACGAAATCTTACAGATAGTAGTCTTCTCTATTTTCTTTGGAATTGCCACCGCTGCCATTGGTGACCACGGTAAAATTATCATCAAAGGGTTGGATGCTGTTGCTGAGGTGATGTTTAAGATTGTTGGGTACGTAATGGGCTTTGCTCCTTATGCAGTTTTTGGTGCAGTAGCGGCCGTAATTGCCCAGAAGGGCTTAGGTATTCTGGGAGGTTATCTGTATCTCATTATTTGTTTCTTTTCTACGCTGGCATTCTTTATACTGGTCGTCTTGCCGGTTATTTGTCTGTTTGCGAAAGTGCAGTACTGGAAACTGTTGAAATATGTAAAAGATGCTTTATTCTTATCGTTCAGTACAGCCAGTTCAGAAGCATCTATGCCTTTGCAGATTGAGCAATTGAAGAAATTCGGGGTATCTGAAAGGATCGTGAGTTTTGTATTGCCACTGGGTTATTCATTCAATCTTGATGGCTCTATGATGTATATGACTTTTGCCACAGGGTTTATTGCGCAGGCTTACGGCATTGATTTGTCGATTGGTCAGCAGGTGACGATGCTGTTAACCTTATTGATAACAAGTAAAGGTATCGCCGGAGTGCCTCGCGCATCGTTAGTAGTAATTGCCGGAACAATGTCTTTATTTAACCTACCTGCCGAGGGTTTAATATTACTATTTGCCGTAGATTGGTTATTAGATATGGGCCGATCGGCTACATCAGTTGCTGGTAATGCCGTGGCCACTGCTATAGTTGCCAAATGGGAGAATGAATTGCAGCCTTCGCAGCAGGCTTAAAGATATAATAACCCCACCCTAACCCTCCCCACCAATGGGGAGGGTATTAGAAAGTCTCTCTCCCCACTGTTGGGGAGAGAGATTTAGAGAGTGGGGGTCTTCACTTCAAACTCCTTTCCAACACCTCAACTAAACTCCACATATCCTCTTCGGTATTATAGACATTCGGAGATACCCGAATAGCTACTCCCCGATTAGAAATAATGATTTTGTTATTTAACAATTGCTCTGTAAAATCCTGGTTATTTACTCCCTTTGGTAGACTGATGCCTAATAGATGATGTCCACGATAAGCCTCGGTTTCCAGGCTACAACCTAGATTTTTTAAGGCTTCTAAAGGTTTTTGCGTGATACTCTTGCAATATCGCTGAATGTTTTCTACGCCCAAATCAAGAATATAAGAAAGGGCATCCTCCAACATAGGCAACTGTATGAATTGTGAATACTCACCTGCATTGTATCGCTGTGCAAATGGTCGATAAACTTTTTGATAATTGATTAGTTGGGCAAATTTATCACTATCTACCCGGTTGAGCCAGGATTCCTCTATCGGAACACCTTCATCGAAAAACTCACCAAAATAAGCCAAACCAACACTATAAGGCCCTAAAAGCCATTTGTACCCCGCACAAATCACAGCATCAGGTTGAATGCTTTGAACATCAAAATCCATCGCACCCACTGATTGTGTAGCATCAACAATCATCAAAGCTCCAACCTCTTTACAACGTTTTGAAATCTCCGCCAGATTAAACTTCACCCCATAAATCCAATGGATATTGGGCACTACCACCATAGCAGTTTCATATGTGATTTCATTCAATACCCTTTCATTCCATAGCTGTCCACGATTTTCTACAGTATCGGGTTTCGCAATAGTTTGATAGCTTAATGATAATTGCTGGCATACTCTTTCAAACGCATATACATTATTTGGAAACTCATCCTGAATTAATATAATATGCTTTTTAGACGAAATATCTGGCAAACGATGCAGGTTATTAGCCACCACAGCCATTCCATAAGAAACCGCAGAAATAATGGCTACGCGCTGAGAGTTCTTGATGTTAAGCAATCGGGCAAATAGTTTTTGGACTCTTTCAGCAGGTTCAAAATGGCATTTCGGGTCAATAGTAAAAGGTCGGCTGGCTTTCATGAACATACCTTCGGTGCCTTTTTCTATTGAAGTTTTGAGCATAGGGGCATAAGCAGCCCCATTCAGATAAGTGATGCCCTCTTCTAATGCAAATAGATGTTTCTGATTAGTCATATCTTTCCGGCTTATACAGTGAAATATCTATGCTTGTTTTCTCATTGTCAACAATTTCCTGCACTAATTTTCCGGTGCCTGGAGCAAGACTCAAACCCATCATGGCATGACCAGAAGCAATAATCAGGTTTCTGTATTTATTGGTGCGTCCGATATAAGGTAAACCATCAGGCGAACAAGGACGTAATCCAGACCATACTTTCTCCTGCTTAGGTACTTCTATCGGATAATCCGGAAAAAACTCAGGTACCGCCTTGATAATCCCTCTTACCCTATTCATATTAATATCCTGATTGATACCGCCAATTTCCATTGTACCACCAAAACGAATCAGGTTATCAGACATGGGTGTAATGGCTACTCTGGCCTCTAGTAAAATGGAAGGTATATTCAGTTTTTTACCTTTTTGCTGCTCAAGTGTAATACTGTAGCCTTTTCCTGCCTGCATTGGCAAATTAATATTCAATTGCTTAGTCAGAATCGGCGACCATGAACCTGTGGCAATGATTAATTCTTCCACAGCAATAGTTTTACCCGATTGTGTTTTGATGCTTTTTATACTCCTGTTTTCTGATTCAAAGTCTGTTACCTCTGTATTATATAAAAATTCAATGCCTTGTTTTTGCAAGAGGTCCTTCAGTTTCTTTACCAAAGCATTCGGATATAAATGCGCATCGCCCGGATAATAGATTGCTCCTGCAACATCTGGTTTTACTTCCGGCTCCAATTGATGTAAGGCTGTTAAATCTAATACTCTAGCTTCAATACCTAATTTATTCGCAGTTTCAGCTACTTCTGCTTCCTCATGAAAATTATGCTCGGTCTTGCATAGCATCATCAAACCCTTTTCCTCAAATGAAAAATCGTTTTTCTCATCCTTGGCAAAATCCTGATAGAGTTTTTTTGCTAACAGGCTTATATCCCGCAGAGCAGGCATTGCTTTTTCCACTTGCCTGCTATTAGCCGCTTTTGAAAACTTAAGTCCCCACGAAATTAAATCCCAGTTCAGGCGTGGTTTTACGTAAAAAGGGCTCTCTGAATTAAACATCCAGCGGATACCCTTTTCTATCATACCAGGTACTGCTAATGGAATAAAATGGCTCGGTACTATCATTCCTGCATTGCCATACGAGCAACCATCTGCACCATCTGTGCGCTCAATAATAGTTACTTTATGCCCTTTTTGTTGCAGATAATAGGCTGAATATAAACCGATAATACCACTCCCAATAATGACAACCTGTGGTGCATTTGCGCTTGTAGCCATGAAAATTCTGAATTATAAATGTCTTATATCACCTGAAAACCAAAAGCATAAGGGTCATCCTGATCATCAATCGTAATGGTATTATTACCATAGATTCTAGCCCAACCCTCAACACTTGGGTAAATGGCATCGAAATCACCAACTTTGGTAGTACCTTCAATACGCCCGATGAATTTGCTTCCAATGATACTTTCATGGACAAATTCATCTCCGGGTTTCAATTTACCTTTGGCTGCCCATTGCGCCATACGAGCTGATGTACCAGTGCCACAAGGTGAACGGTCAATGGCCTTATCGCCATAGAATACAGCGTTACGAGCTGTAGAGGTCGGGTCAATAACTTTACCAGTCCACTCAATATGGCTTAAGCCATTGATAGTTGGGTTTTCAGGGTGAACAAACGTATGCTTTTCGTTGATGCGCTCTCTTAATACCCTTGCCCAGGCAATTAACTGGTCGGCTTTGAAATGTTCCAGGCCCGGAAAATTCTCCTGTACATCCACAATGGCGTAGTAGTTTCCACCGTAAGCTACATCAACTTTCAAAGTGCCCAGATCAGGACATTCTACTACAATATTTTCTGCAGCTAAAAACGAGGCTACATTGGTTAGTTTTACCGATTTTACCTTGTTCCCCTCTTGCTTATACTCTATCATTACCAAGCCTGCCGGAGCTTCCATTCTCACAAATCCAGGCTTTTTAGGTTGAATCAGGCCATGCTCAATAGCAATCGTGATAGTGCCAATAGTACCATGCCCACACATAGGCAGGCAACCACTTGTTTCGATAAATAAAACTGCTACATCGTTTTCTGGGTCATGGGGTGGGTAGAGAATACTACCCGACATCATATCATGCCCGCGAGGTTCAAACATTAATCCCTTACGAATCCAGTCGTACTCTCGCAAGAAATGCTGTCTTTTCTCTGACATATTTTTACCTTCTAATATCGGCCCTCCTCCGGCAACTAATCTCACAGGATTCCCACAGGTGTGGGCATCTATACAAAAAAAGCTCTTTACCATGTCTTTAATCAGAATTGAGGTAATACTGGACGGGTTGCCAGAGAATCGTTAATGATTTTCAAAACACGTTCACGTTCTTCACCTATTAATGGTAATCGTGGCTCACGTACCCACTCAGTGCCTAATCCGGTTGCTACCTCTGCCAATTTGATGTTTTGTACAAATTTAGTAGAAACATCTAAGTGCATCAGCGGGAAATGCCAACGATAAATGGCTCTTGCTTCTTCGATACGGCCTTGTTTCACCAATTCATAGATAGCAACAGTTTCACGCGGAAAAGCATCAACTAACCCTGCTACCCAGCCATCGGCCCCCATTACCAGACTTTCAAAGGCTAAATCATCCACGCCTGAAAGAATCTTAAATCTATCACCCAACGAATTGATAATATCAGTCATGTAGCGGATATCACCTGTCGATTCCTTCATAGCTTCAAAGTGTGGGTTTGCGGCCAGTTCATGAAACATCGGAATAGAGATAAAAGTCTTATAGGCTAATGGATTATTATATGCCATTACCGGCAAATCAGTAGAATCAGCTACTTTATGTAAATAATGTAAAGTTTCTCTATCGTCAGACGGGTAACGCATCGGCGGCAACAACATAAAACCCTGCGCACCAGCCTGCTCACATTCTTTCGCAAAAGCAATAGCTTCCCGTGTAATACACTCCGCAATACAAATCACTAAAGGAACTCGGCCTGCGATAGTATTCTTTGCAGTTTCAAGCAAAGTAAGTTTCTCTTCTTTAGTTAAAGTACCGTTTTCTCCCAACGAACCGCAAATGATAATACCATGCACACCTGCTTTGATTTGCTCGTCGATATTAAACGAGAAGGTTTTTAAATCAAGACTTTCGTCCTGAAAAAAATTAGTAGTTACTGCAGGATAAACGCCTGTCCACGAAGGTTTCATATTGAGTAATATAAGATTATGAATGATTCTATTTGATGATACAAAGCTATAGTTTACTAATCATAAAAACCTATGCTTGTTTCACTATTAGTTATACTTTTTTACCTTAAATAATTGTTTTGTATTTTATATTGGGGTAAATTAGTATTTGTCAATTAAAGTTTACCACGTCTCTACAAAAATTTCATGAAACCTTTATTATTTCGCATCCCAAAAACAGAAACAGAATCGTTTCGTGTGCAGATTGATGATTTGCCTTATTTTTATGATACCCTGCACTTCCATCCCGAGTGGCAAATAACATTGATGCTTGAAGGCACCGGAACACAATTTGTAGGTGATAATGTTGAGCGTTTTCAGCCATACGATATATATTTCTTAGGCAGTAATCTACCTCATGTTTTTCGGAACGATGCAGAATATTATACCAATAATCTAAGAGCTCATTCTATTTCTATCTATTTCAGAGGCGATATTCTAGGGGAAAACTTCTTTGATATTCCCGAAACCCTTCATTTGAAAAGTCTATTGAATGAAGCATCAAGAGGATTCAGAATCAGAAATAAAGAAGCTAATGAGCTAACTATTTTAGTTGAATCTATTATTTATAAAACGGGATTTGAGAAGCTCCTGACTTTTCTTGAAATATTGAATGTCCTTTCGGTATCGCCAGATAAAGAATACCTATCCAGTATTACTTACCAAAACACACAAAAAGAAACGGATAATCAACGGATAAATGATGTATTTGAGTTTTTAATGCGCAATTATGAGCGGGAGGTGAATCTGGAAGAAGTAGCCGAAATAGCCAATATGACTCCCAATGCCTTCTGTCGTTTTTTTAAGTTACGAACCCGAAAGACTTTCTCAGAGTTTCTGAATGATATTCGTATCGGGCATGCCTGTCGTATGTTGCAAAATGGTGATAGCAGTGTGTTAGAGGTTTGTTTTGCCAATGGCTTTAACAATGTATCCAACTTCAATCGTCAGTTCAAAAACCGCACTAAAATGACACCTAGTGCTTATTTGAGGAAGTATGACAGCAATACTTAAGATTAATTTTTATACCTTTGCACAAGTTTCTCCACTACATTCTTTACATGGTATAGTTTTTGACCATGCCATACCTGACAGTTTTTGCCCAGCTAAAAAATGAATTTTATTTTTTGCAAAAATTAAAATAGGATAGACCAAGTCCTTTACCAATTAATTATGTTTGAAACACATCAGTTTAATCCGGTTATTGACAAAGAATTTCTCATTGAAAATTATGATACACTTGAGTATCTTCTGGAAGTTCTCGGTGATTTTTTAGCGCTTATGCCCGAAGAAGTTGAGGAAATTAAGACAGCACAAGTTGAAAAAGATAAGGATAGAGTAGTAAAGAAAATCCATGCCATAAGCTCTGCAGTAGGCTTCGTAGGCGGTATTGATTTATCAGATCGTATGAAAAAATTTGAGGTAAAAGCAAAGACTGACCCCGATTTTGATATTACGAATGAAGAATCTAATGCAATCGTTAATGAAATAGATGCATTTATTGGCATCATCCAGGAAGAGTATAATCAACTGAGTTAAGATAACTTTCTACCATATACAGGATTTTCAAAGCACCTTTATTACTAATAATCTGGGTGCTTTTCTTCAATACTTTTCAGATTTCTATTTTAATTTAATCTTAATAAAAAAAATAATTATTGAGCGGTGGCATTATGTTTCTATCATTTGCTTGGCTTGATTTTTGCTTCATTATTGGATAATTAAGATGTCTTAAATTTTCAGGCAACGATACCCACTATGATTCTTCAAAGCAATACACAGATGATAGATACGGATGAACAAACAATCTGGTCGAATAAGTATGTAAGGTTTTTTAAATCTACCATAGGAATCCATAACACCATCGATCATATGATGGCGGTATTGCTACAGTCGCTGAAAAAATTAGATATTGCCGAAAAAATCTATTACGTACATTTTCCATCCTCAGATATTGCCGAGATCGCCTATAGTACCGATGCATCGCTAGTAGGTCTGAAAATCCCATTTCAAAAGTCACAAGGCCTTACCGAGAATACTTTCAAAGTAATAGAAGAAGAGACATCTGCCTTTAGTTTTGATAAAACAGCCAAGAAAGTTATAGTACAGGCCATCAAAACCGACCATACTACAGGGCTTTTGGTGAAGATTTGCGCCGGAGATGCGAATATTCACAGTGCTTACAGATACTTCTCTCTGCTTTGTAAAATCAGGTTTGAAGAAATTGTTTCAACCTATCAGACTACCACCGATTTAACAGAACTCAACATTAGATTTGAATCTATCCTTAGTAAAAGTCCGATACCGATAGTCTTTGTTGATGAAAGCGCTAATGGGGTGTTTATGAATACAAAGGCTTACGATTTATTCGGTTTTTCTTCGGATGAGCCTGTTACTTCACAAAAAATTGCCGAAGGCTTCAGTAACCTTATCAACAAGTTACAGAATAAGGAAGAAGTACAAGGCAGAATGCAGGAGTTGATGTTTTCAAGCTCTATTGACCGGTGGAGATGGAAATTTGGTATGCCTATCAACCGTACGTATAATGTTATTACGCAATTAATTCATGTAAATAGCTATACGGGAAGAATCTGGATCTTTGAAGATGTAACAATTGAAGAACAGGTTGAAGAGCGTTTACAGGTAATTAATCACCAGTTGATTCATCTGGCGGAAAAGGAAAGACGGGATAATGTGATGAAGACCACTTTCCTGGCTAATATGAGCCCGGAGATACGCACACCTATGAATGGAGTGATTGGGGCCGTGAGTTTATTGGAAAATACGATTTTATCAAACGAACAATTTGAATTGGTAAATATTATCAAGAAAAGTGGCGAAAGTCTTATTTCCTTGATCAATGATATATTAGATTACTCGAAAATTGAGGCCGGTGAATTAATGATTCAACCAGAGGTATTCTCTTCAGTTGAGTTATTTGATGATTGTGTAGATGTATTCTACGCAACAGCCCTCGAAAAATCTATTCAGTTAAGAATCATGCTCAATCCTAATCTGCCAGTCTATATTAAAGCTGACAGAAACCGATTACGCAAGATTATATTGAATTTTGTTTCTAATGCAGTCAAATTCTCGCCTAATGGTAGCTGGGTAACCATCAAGGTATCAGCAAGAACTATTGATGGCAAACCTACTCTATCGTGCAAAGTAATAGACCAGGGCAAAGGTATTGAAGCCAACGAACAGGAATTGATATTTGACCGTTTTAAACAAGTAACGAACAAACATTCTGGTGGTACGGGCTTAGGACTGGCTATCTGTAAGCGTCTGACCGAGATGATGGGTGGGGTTATTGGTGTGAAGAGTAAGGTTAATGAAGGGGCAGAATTTTTCTTTGAAGTACCTTTTGAAAATACTGATTCAAAGCCTATCCTATTAGGTGATTTGTTTACAAAATATGCTAATACAGAAGCTTGCATCTGGACAGTGGATTCAAGAGAGGCGGTTGAGACATTCGACCAATACTTTAAAGACAAAAAACTTGAATTAGTTGCTTTTGGCTCACCAGAAAAATTCTTTGAAGTACCTCAATCGCCACCGTCAATGATATTGGTTGATTCGATACAGGTAAAAGGTGAATTAGAGAAAACGATTAGTTTATTCAGAAAAAATGGCATACCACAGCATATACCTATCGTAGTGATGGGATACAGCCACGAAAAAGACACTAAAGAATACGCACAATTCGGGTATTGTGATATGATGATCAAACCATTAAAGTTGAAAAACTTAATGAAAATGGTTGAAAAATGGGTTTTCAAGACTGTAGTGCATCAACAGGTTCAGCAGGTTGAAGAGAGTAAACCTCAGAAGATTCTGGCTGACCATCGTGTATTAGTGGTAGAAGATAATGAGTTTAATCAGAAAATATTGAAACGAATTCTGGAGGGAGT
>CBIHRH010000131.1:0-9806 GCA_966212365.1 uncultured Emticicia sp.
GATGATAAAGCATATCGGTATCAATCTTCACTCAAATTAGCCCAGAAATATCCGGCTTATAAATCAGATACGGCTTACAACTGGGAAGATAAGTATATGCTGGCTGAATATGATTTTTATGACGACCGACTCAAACCATACTTTAAAAAATATCAGGATTTAGCGGCAACAAAAGAGCAGGTCGGCAACACCATTGGTATCGTATCGGCGGCTGTTCTTACCCAAAAAATCTTTAACGATTTAGCACAAACGGATTTGCAGGGTTATCAGCATTTTTTGAATGAAATTAACCGATTTCATGCCGAACTCAAAAAACATTTCTATACACCTATTTATCAGAATCAGCCATTCAGACTGAATGACTTCGGAAAAATCCCTAAGTACGTTTACCAGCCTGATACTCAGCGGTCATCTCTACAACTGAATATCCTGTTTCTTTTGGGAATTACGCTTTTGCTATGGGCGCTCGGGTTCCTGCAAAAAAAGTAATGCAGATAAAAACTGATTTTGAATTTTTATAGATTAAAATGGCATGGCCTAAATGAAAAAACTATTATTCATTTTATTTATTCTCGTAGCCAATCATGTATCCGCACAAGAACTGGTTATACGAGGCAAGGTAGTAGAAAAAAAAACAAATACGGGTTTGGCGGGTGTAAATATTCGCCTGGAGAAATCAAGAAGAAATGCTGCTTTTTCGGATACTGACGGTAGCTTCACTATTAAAATTCCTAACCAAAAAGGGGTACTCATCTTATCCTTAGTAGGCTATCAGAGTGTTCGTCAGGAGGTTAATCCATCCGAAAATATAGATGCTTTTCTTATCTCAATGACCGAATCCGAAAATGAACTGGATGAAGTATTAGTAAAGGGTTTATCTAAAGAGCAAGCAGAGGCCAGAGAAATAAGATTGAATGTCAATCCTGTGACAGTCATCACAGCCCGTGAAATTGAAAACAGAGCCTCGAATTTGAATGAATTACTGGCTCGACAGGCGGGTGTACAGATTCGTCAGAGTGGTGGTGCCGGAAGCACCAGTACCGTTTCAGTACGTGGCCTGGAAGGCAAAAGGGTACAGATATTTATTGATGGCAATCCGCTTAACACACCTGACGGTAGTTTTGGTATCAATGACCTGCCTCTCCAACTGATTGAACGAATAGAAATTTATAAAGGAACTGTTCCGGCATATTTGGGTGGAGATGGGCTGGGTTCTGCCATCAATGTCATTCTAAAACATCGGGAGTACAGTTACATAGATGGCAATATAGCTTTGCAGTCTTTTGGTACGGTCAATGGCGGCATCATTCTTAAAAAGACTTTTGAAAAACCGGGTATCGAATTTGGCGTAGGAGCTTTTCTGAATAAATCAGATAACAATTACCTAATGCAATCGCCTTTTCAACCCGATTTAAAAGTACGCCGTGACCACGATTATTACCGGAATGTGCTTATAGGCTCTGCTATCAAGTTTCACAAATTGTGGTTTGATGAAATTGAAATCGAAGGCGCTTACATCGATTATTCCCGTGAGCTACAAGGTATTCAGCGAAACATTCAGGAAATCACTACTACTTCGAGTGTAAAAGTGATTGCTGCTAATCTTGAAAAAGATGAATTCCTCCTGAAAAATCTGAAATTCAAATCACACAATGTACTGGCCGATTTTGCTGCGACAATGGTAGATACCTCTGCCTATACGTACAACTGGGATGGTAGTAAAGTAAAAAGTATCATTGGTAAAGGAGAATTAGGCGTAGGCCCCAATAATCTGATTACCAAACAGCTTGAATTCAGAAGCAGGCAGAATTTTAATTACGCATTCAATAAAAACCTGAGTCTGAATCTGAATGATGCTTTCAGAAGAGGTTTTTCTGATCCCAAAGATGACGTAGCTAACAAATTTGCAGGTCGTAATAATTATAACTGGCCAGCCGATTTAACCAACAATGTACTGGGTCTTACGTTCGAAGCTAAAAACAGGAATAACAAACTGATGGCATCGGCATCGGTTAAGCATTATTATAGTCTGGTTAATGGCTATAATACCAATCTTTACCTGCAAAAAGACCCTGATCTGGTGACAGCAACATTCAGTAAGCTGGGCTATAATGCAGGTATCCGCTATAATCTCAGTCCTGATTTTTTCCTGAAAGCCAGTCATGAACGGGCCTTACGTTTACCGAACAATCAGGAATTGTTTGGTGACGGTGCCTTAATTACTCCGGCTATTACGCTTCGCCCTGAGGTGGCCTATAATTATAACTTTGGTTTGGTACTTGATAAATTCAGATACCCCTCTGGCAACCGATTCCAGATTGAATGGAATGCTTTCCTGATGCATGTATCAGACTTGATTCAGTTAGGCGGGAACGGACTTTCGACTGGTTACGTGAACTATGCGAATGCCAGAATCATCGGCACTGATATTGAAATAAAGAACGATTTTACCAAAAATCTATTCGGGAGCATTAATGCTACCTGGCAAAGGGTGGAAGATGTGAACCAATATATTCCAGGCACACAGAACGTCCCTAATCCTACATCTGGCCTACTGATTCCCAATATTCCGACTACGTTTACTAACTGGAATCTGGAATATCACAGAACAAACATGTTTGGCGAAAATAGCAGAACCCGATTCATTTATGAAGGGAGCTATACGCATCAGTTCAATTTTGGTTTTGCTATCAGTATTTACGACAATCTGCGGATACCATCCTATCTCACTCATAACCTTATCTGGGAACAGGCATTTCAGAACGACCGATGGACACTCACGGCTGAAGTCAGAAACCTGACAGATGCCGTGGTAATCAATAACTGGAATCAGCCCTTACCGGGCCGGAGTTTCCGCATTAAACTCAGATGCCTGCTTATGGGCAAAGAACAAGCGCATACTCATACCAATTAGAAAACCTAGGTGTTTTAATAATCAAAACCGAAGAATGCTAAATAAATATTTCCAATGAAAAAAATAATCCTTTCAGGAATCATAGCTGTTGCTATTGTCGCCTGCGAAAAACCAATTACCACTGCCCCTATCCAGGAGAATTTTGACCGTTTTGTAATTGTCAATAATATTACAACAGCCGCCACACCTACTGCCTATGTAGGTACATTCAAAGATTTGACGATTGGTAATTATACCAATGCTAAAGCACAGCAGTTTACGTCTTATCCTTTTTTAAGCACCTATGGTGATGACGTATTTGTGACGCAAAACCGCAGTGGCGATCAGGTGGTAAAATATACCCGTCAGTCGGATGGTACACTGAAAGAAACAGGGAGACTCACCATGCCTGCGGCCTCACAACCTATACACGTGGTGGTAGAGAGTAAAGACCGCGCCTATTGTTCTTTATACAATGCAGGCAAAATTGAAGTGTTTAACCCTACTACATTGGTGAAGATTGAAACCATTGACCTTACTGCGTTTGCCAAAGGTGATGCCAGCCCTGACCCTGGAGTAATGACCTTCAGAGAGGGTAAATTATATATAGGTTGCAGCCAGACCACAGATACCTATACCAGTGATAAACCAGCCGAATTATTGATTATTGATACTAAAAACGGCAATAAAGTTACTTCTCTTACTGATGCCCGAACTACCTATTGCGGCAATCTGGATACGCCAAAATCTATCTTTTTTGACGAGAAGGGCGACTTGTATGTGTATTGCATAGGTTCTTGGGGATTTTACCCGGGACAGAAAGCCGGGTGGCTCAGAATAAAAAAAGGTGAATCTGCTTTTGATAAGAGTTATTTCTTCAATACAACTGACTATCAGATTGAAGGTATTGAGGGTAAAAAAATTGATTATCTGCAACACCCGATGTACTATGGCAATGGCATTGTTTACAGTGCCGGAAACATTCCTGCGCTTGCCAGTAACCCACCAGACTACGTGAAAGGCCGTACTTTTGGCGCTTTCAAAGTAGATATCTATAACCAGACAATTACGAAGTTGAATATTCCTAATTCTAATGGCTATGCGGCTTCAGTGCTGTGTCTGCCTAAAGACAATAAAGTGCTGTTTGGGATGAGTGCCTCTCAAGCAGTAGGTCTTTTTGAATATAATACTGCAACCAATACCGCAGGTACTACACCACTTATCACGACACAGGGAGACCCTGGGGTAATAGAGGTATTTGAATAAACCACCTAAAGTCTTTAAAAAGCCTAAGCCTTGATTTCAAGCCCTATGAAAAAGCTTGTATTGATTATCGTATTATTACCTTCTATAGCATTGGCACAGGATTCTCTTTCCACAGGCAATTTTAATCCGCCTGTGGAAGTTCCTGTGGTGAAAGCCATGGAAACTAAAGAGCGCATACAGATAGATGGCAGATTAGATGAAGTCTCATGGCTTAGTGCCCCAGTCACGGATAATTTTTTCATGATGGAGCCTCGCCAGGCAGGCACAATCACGCACAAAACCTGGGTAAAGGTTTTGTTCGATGACAAGAACTTATACTTTGGTGTATTCTGTGCCGACAGCTTAGGTAAAAAGGGAATAAGAATACAGGATTTAAGACGAGATTTTATTTATGGAGAAAATGATGAATTCTATGTGCAGTTAGACCCACAGAATCTGAAACGTTTCTGTGTCAGTTTTCAGACAACTCCCTACGGCAATCAACGGGAGTTACAGGCTTTTGATGATACTTTTCGGGATAATGACTGGGATGCCCTCTGGAAAGTTCGCACACACATTACCGATAAGGGATACTTTGCCGAGTTTGCTATTCCCTTCAAATCGCTCAGGTATGAAAAAAGCAACAGAGATTCAGTTTCCTGGGGAATTACTTTTGCCCGCCTGGCCCGGAGAGATTATGAGTTATCTGTTTTTCCAGCAATCCCACAGACCTTTTCTCCCTACCGGATGACGTACGCCGCGCAATTGACAGGCTTGAAATTACCCAAACCCTCGGTGAATCTGCGTGTAAATCCGTATCTCCTGTATCAAAATGATAGGGTCAGGGATGCTGACGGAAATACCAGAATCAAATCTACTCCTAAATTAGGAGGTGAAATCAAATGGGCGGTCAATCCTAACTCGGTACTGGATATTACCTTCAATACTGATTTTGCACAGGCTGATGTAGACAGAGCAGTAAATAACCTGACACGCTTCAATGTCTTTTTCCCTGAAAGAAGACAATTTTTTCTGGAAAATTCAGGTATCTATGCAGGAGCCAATGCGAATGGTGTCAATCCGTTCTTCAGCCGGACTATTGGTCTGGCCAATGCACAGTTTAATGCTACTCCTGTACCGATTGATGCAGGTATACGTTATACCAATCGTACCCAGAAACGTACAATTGCCGGATTGTATGTACACCAACGTGGGAATGAAACGCAATCAGGGGCGAATTTCGGGGTAATGCGTTACCTGCAGAATTACGGCAAGCAGAATAATATCGGTGTAATGCTGACCCATCGGCTGGACGAAGCCAGTCTGGAAAAAGGATTAAGTCAAAGAAATAATACCACCTTAAGTTTAAATGGGCTCATTCGACCGAACGATAGCTGGACAATTACTTATCTACTTTCTGCTTCAAGGAATAATACAAATAACAATATTGGTGTGGCCGGGAATCTCTATATAAGTTTTACCCCCCAGTATGCTTATCTCGGCTGGGTAAGTAAATTCGTTGACCAGAAATATGTACCGGGAATGGGCTTTGTATTTGCCGATAACACGATTCATCATAATCCGGGAGGATATTATATCTGGCGACCGAAAGGTAAATTGGGTAAATTAATCCGTCGGTGGGACCCAGGTTTTTTTGTCAATTATTATCAGAATGCCCATGATTTCAGCATGCAGGAATCAAACCTGTATATATTCCCTATTTATATCATCACCGCCTCTAACGGACAAATTGAGTATGCGATTTTTCCTACCTGGCAAACCTACAGTTTTCTATTCAGTATTCTGGGTAGTGAAGTACCGATAGGAAATTATAATGCAACCAGACATCTGTTTCGTTATGAAACAGATGCTTCGAAAAAGATTTCGCTCGAATTAAAGTATGAATTTGGTGGTTATTACAATGGCAGGTTAAACACGCTTACTTTAGCGGGGCGTTTTGCACCCATTCCTCACGTGGCATTGACTGCCAATTATGAGCACAGTAATTTCAGGGATTTCGGAACTAAAAAAGAAAACTTCAGGCCTGATTTATATTCGGTGGGTTTAAGAATAGCACCCAATCCCCGCATTCAGCTTTCTTCTTTCTATCAATATAATACCTTCGATAAGCGAGGCCAATGGAATGTAAGAGGCTCCTGGGAGTTTGCTCCTTTGAGTTTTCTGTATCTGGTTTTCAATGAATATCAGTACAGAGATATTCCAAATGGCACGCAGGCATTTATTAGTAAGGTGAGTTATTTGAAGCAGTTTTAATTTCAATCTAAAATATTACATTGCTTAATGAAGATTATAGAGTCTTTCTAAAGTAAAAAATAATACAAAAAAATCTGCATAAGCTTTCTATATTCTCTTGCTATAATTTGAAATAAAAAAGCCTTAAAACGCCGGTAATTGCACATTTATAAATCATATACAATTATATAAGAAACAACAAACTGCGTTACAAGCAGAGGGCCTGGGAGTCGAATCCCTCAATTCTCACACTGATAATCAAGCACTTGCGAGGTTTTTCTTACTATTGCTTTTTTTATTTGCACCCTATTTGCACGCAAATCTTTCATTTATCCAATTGTCTCAAACTGTTTCGTCCTAAAAAGGTTGATTACTTTTAACAAGAAAGCCCATCTGATAATTTTTATTGGGTGGGCTCTCTTATGAATATGCTTACTATAATTCTTAAATACATTAAAAGAATGTGCAGCTTGGTCTCATGAATATTTCCACACTTATTAAAACCTCAGAACCCTAGGGAATTGTCTTAAAAGATACAGGGTTAGCTAATGCTTTTCTAAAACAGATTTGAATATCATCTGTTCATAATACTCACTATTTGAAATATCTAAAGTTGCAACTATCTGATTATGTATTGCTTGGTAATGAGGGATATTTATTTCCAGAGTATCAAATTGACTTGTTTAATACAGTCAATATCTATTTATAAGTACCTTTAAGGAGCAATAAGAAAGGTACTAAACCTCAATTATATCTATTCAAAAATTTAGGAAAAGAATAGAAACTTTATTCTCTTAATTATGCGACTAGTTTATGATAAGGCATAACTGTGCTAAAACTTTCGAAGGAGTTAAGGCAAGAATACTGGCTAAAATTACTTCTTTGACTTGTATTCAACACCTAAAGAGATTTATTTTATAAAATAAAATTAACAACATAAAAATTAATATCGTCTGATAATGCACGACGCGTTTCAAAAAAAGCAAGACAAAAATAAATATCATCAATAGAAAGAGTTTAAATGTTACTCATTATCTATACACTCTTGTCAATTTTTTGTTTTGTATATTCTTTTTTGGATTATATATCACTTTAAAGTATATTATAGTAGTAGAGGAAAGGAAGAAAAAAGCAGTTAATTCTATTCCTGATATTTAAAAATCAAATGAGAAAATCAGCTATAATATAGTTAATCTCGAATTAAGAAGGTCATATATACTAAATTTCGCTTTTAGCTTAAAGAAATTATACTTTGATTATTATTTTTATAACTTTACGGGACTCAACCTATCTAACCTAAATAAATAATGGATAAACTTATACAAAGTTTCTCAATAAATGTATTAGCAGATTTTTTTAAGAAGGCAATTTCTTCTTTTAAAAGAGAAAATGAAGATTTAACTTATATTATTGAGAATAAAGACTTCCCAGACTTTTCTGAACTTACAAAAGTTGGTAGCGTTGAATTTAAAAATTCTGACGAACTAATTGTTTTTGTTTGTAAATATAATGGCAACCTTTCTGAACGCTCATCAAGAAAAAAACAATTTGAAATTGCTAAATTAGTACTAAGAGAAGATTTTAAAGATGGGGCTATTTTTGTATTTTATGATGAGGAAGGGAAATTTAGATTTTCTTTTATTCGTAGAAATTGGGGAGGAAAAGCAGATAAAAAATATACCTCCTGGAAACGTTTTACCTATTTCGTTAATCCAAAAGAAACGAACAAGACATTTAAACAACGCATAGGTACTTGCACATTTAAGGATTTAGAAAGTATTCAAGAAGCCTTTTCTGTAGAAAAACTTACTAAAGAATTTTATACTGATTTATTTAAGTGGTATCAGTGGGTATTAACAGACGAAGTTGGTATTACTTTTCCTAATAATACAGAGATTATTGAAGATGACCGTACAAAACTTGAAGAGCAAATTATTCGGCTGATTACCCGCTTATTGTTTGTGTGGTTTATTAAACAAAAACATCTCATTCCAGACAAGCTTTTTAAGTTAACTGAACTTTCTAAAGTATTAAAGGATTTTGTTCCCAATAGTAAATCTGATGGAAGTTACTATAATGCTATCTTACAGAATCTATTCTTTGCAACTTTGAACAAAGCTGTAAATGAAAGGGAGTTTGCCAAATTAGTTGACAAAAGAGATATTAAAACGCGCTACCGCTATGCGGAGATGTTCAATATCTCTGAAAATGAAATTTTAGAACTTTTCCACCCTATACCTTTCTTAAATGGTGGACTTTTTGAGTGTTTGGATAAAGAAGATGTTGAAGGAAACAGATATTTCTTAGATGGTTTCAGTAGAAATGATAAAAAATCTGCAAACGGTAATTATAAGCATCGTGCGTTTATACCTAACCGTGTTTTCTTTGATGATGATAAAGGGCTTATCCCTTTATTAGAACGTTATAACTTTACAGTAGAAGAAAATGCGCCTAATGAGATACAGGTAGCGTTAGACCCTGAGTTATTAGGAAATGTTTTTGAAAACCTGTTAGGTACATTCAACGATGAAACTAAAGAAACTGCTCGTAATCAATCGGGTTCATTTTATACACCTCGGGAGATTGTAAGTTATATGGTGGACGAATCGTTGATAGCTTATTTAATTAATGGATTGCCAGATGTAAGTGAGGAAATAATTAGAAGTTTATTTGAAGAAGGAGAGCTGCCGAAACAATTAGCAGATAACCCTATGCTATGCGAAAAAATTGCTTTAAAACTTCGCGCTGCAAAAATTTTGGATCCGGCCTGTGGCTCGGGCGCTTTTCCTATGGGAATACTTAACCGTTTGGTAGAAGTATTGGAAAAATTGGATACTAAAAATAAAGAAACGCATTACGATTTAAAACTGCATCTGATTGAAGAGTGTATCTATGGCGTAGATATTCAAACTATTGCTGCTCAAATTAGTAAGTTGCGTTTCTTTATCTCATTAATCGTAGAACAGGAGACAATGGATTTATCTAAACCTGATGAAAATTATGGTGTGATAACACTGCCTAACTTAGAAACAAAATTTGTCGCGGCTAATACATTAGTTGGGATAAAACAGAAACCAGCACAGTTAAACATTTTTGAAAAAGAAGAAATTGAATTAACCAAACAAGAGCTTTTAAAAGTTAGGAAGGAGCATTTCTATGCTAAAAACGCTAATGCGAAAAATCGTCTTAGAGAAAGAGACTTTGAATTAAGAGATAAACTCTCAAAACTTTTACAAGAAAGTGGAGAATATGCTCCAGAAGATGCAATACAATTTTCCAAGTGGAATCCTTATGACCAAAACGCAAGCTCGCCTTTTTTTGATCCTGAATGGATGTTTGGGTTGTCAAAAGAAAACGGTGGTTTAAAACAACAGGAAGCGGGGTATTTTGATATTATAATTGGTAATCCACCGTA
>CBIHRH010000132.1:0-9795 GCA_966212365.1 uncultured Emticicia sp.
ACCTTTTTGAACGAGGACAGATATGGTTTGCAGAAAATCAAAGTAGCTACTACCCAAGTGGCATCAGAAAAGGTAGCCTCTACGGTGGCTACCTTTTTGTCTGAAGACCTCTACGGTCTAAAGATGATCAGAGTAACTACTACCAAAGCAGAGTCAAAAAAGGTGACCAATATGGTGGGCACCTTTTTGACAAAAGCGATAGTTTGCGGGCAATCGTATTAAGAGACATTATTCGGTAAATTCTCCTATATAATCTTAAAAAAATACTTTTTAATGTCTCTATGACACTTATTGCTCGCTTTTTAATTACCTTTGTTTTTCATACAAAATATTAGTTAATCTAATGAAAAGACAGTTTAATCCTATCCTTATTTTATTACTCTTTTTTGCGAGTGTAAGCACATTTGCACAGCAAAGAAGAATATTAGTTTTTTCTTTAACCAAAGGTTTTCACCACAATTCTATCAAAGAAGGCAATCAGTTTTTTATCGATTTAGGTAGAAAACAAGCTATTGGTGTTGATACCACTACCGATGCCTCAAAGTTTAATGAAGCCAATCTGAAAAACTATGCGGCTATTGTATTTTTAAGCACTACCGGAGATGTATTGAATCCGGCACAACAAGCTGACTTTGAGCGTTATATTCAGGCAGGCGGTGGCTATTTCGGTATCCACGCAGCCTCTGATACCGAATATAACTGGCCCTGGTATAACGATTTGATGGGCGGATATTTTGCCAGTCACCCGGGTGGTAGAGTATCGAACGTACAAAAAGGTAAAATGATTACCCTTGATAAAACATTCCCGGCTTCGGCGCATTTTCCTGATACTTTTGAAAAAACCGATGAGTTCTATGATTTCAAATCTTTGAAAAAAGATATTCTGAAATTTATCGTAAGAGTAGACGAGAGCAGTTACGAAATGGGTAAAATGGGAGATTTCCACCCAATGGCATGGTACCATGAGTTTGATGGTGGTAAAGCTTTTTACTCAAACTTTGGTCATACGCCAGAGACTTTCAGCGAACCATTGATTACAGAGCATTTCTGGCAAGGTTTGAAATGGGTAATGGCTACCAAACTGGATTATTCTAAAGCCCGCTCAGTACGTATGCCAGAAGAAAATCGTTTCGAACGTATCACTCTGGCAAGCAACCTGAATGAGCCAACAGAATTGGCAGTTTTACCTAATGGTAAAGTGCTTTTTGTAGAGCGTAAAGGAGCTTTGAAAGTCTGGAATCCAACTACTAAAAAAGTGAAAGTGGCCGGACAAATGCCTGTATATACCAAATTTGAATATGGCTTGATGGGTATCGGCGCTGACCCTAACTACGAGAAAAATCACTGGATTTATTTATACTATACACCAGACGAAACCCGTGAAGTAACCAAAGACAACTTCTTGGCAAGATTTGAGTATGACGATAAGAAAGATACGATTGTGATGTCGTCAGAAAAAGTATTACTGCGTGTCTATGTAAAACGTGATGAATGTTGCCACACAGGTGGTTCAATTGACTGGGATGGTAAAGGAAACCTTTTCCTTTCAACAGGGGATGATACCAACCCGTTTGCTTCTGACGGTTTTGCACCTATTGATTTCCAGCCGGGTCGTGAAGGATGGGATGCCCTTCGATCATCAGGTAATACCAATGATTTACGCGGAAAAGTATTGAGAATTAAGCCACAGGATAATGGTACTTATACTATTCCGGAAGGTAACTTATATCCGGCCGGAACAGAAAAAACTCGTCCTGAAATTTATGCAATGGGTATGCGTAACCCTTACAGAATTTCGGTTGATAAACGCAATGGCTATTTGTATTGGGGTGACGTAGGCCCTGACGCAGGTAAAGCTAATGAGAACCGTGGCCCTGATGGTATCGTAGAGTTTAACCAGGCACGTAAACCGGGCTTCTTTGGCTGGCCTATCTTCACCGGAGATAACTTCGCTTATAATCACTATGATTTTGCTAAGAAAGAATCGGGTCCAAAGTACGATGCCGCAAAACCTATCAATGACTCACCTAATAATACAGGTTTAAGAGAATTGATGCCTGCTACTAAAGCGTGGCTTTACTACGGATATGGTGTATCGAAACTATATCCTGAATTTGGTAAGGGGGGAGCTAACCCGATGGCTGGTCCTGTGTATTATTCAGAAGACTATACCAACAACACCAAGCGTTTCCCAAGCTACTTTGATGGTAAATTCTTTGCTTATGAGTGGATGCGTGACTGGATTTATCTGGTAAGTATGGATAAAGAAGGCAATTATCAGGGAATGGAGCGTTTTATGCCAAATACCAGATTCTATCACCCAATGGACATGGCTTTCTCTAAAGATGGTCGCCTGTTCGTATTAGACTATGGTATGAACTGGTTTGCACAAAACGAAGATGCTACTTTATCGGTGATTGAATACAATCCGGGTAACAGAAAACCTGTAATTGCCCTGGCAGCTGACAAAAAAGCAGGTGCTGCGCCATTAGCAGTAACATTCTCTTCTGCCGGAACTTTAGATTATGACAAAGATGCCCTGAAATATTCATGGAATTTTGGTAAAGGTTTGCCTGTAAGCGCACAAGCTAATCCGAAATTTACCTTTACCAAACCGGGTGAGTATAATGTAGTATTGACGGTAACAGATGCAGCCGGAAATAAATCATCGCAAAGTACAATCATCAAAGTAGGAAATGCCGTACCTACCGTAAACATCTCTGTGAAAGGTAACAAGACTTTCTTCTTCGATAACGAGAAAATCAATTATGATGTAAAAGTGACAGATAAAGAAGATGGTACTTTAGCTAAAGGTATTGACCCTGAAGATGTTGTTGTAAATATCAACTATCTGGAAGGATACGACAAAACCATGTTGGAGCAAGGACATAAAGAAAATATGAATTTTGCCGCAGGTAAACGTCTGATTGACTTAAGCGACTGTAAAGCCTGCCATGCTATAGATAAAAAATCTATCGGGCCTGCTTATATGGATGTAGCGAAAAAATACCGTCGCGGACAAACGGCTATCAACCAGTTAGCTGAAAAAGTTATCAAAGGCGGTGGTGGTGTGTGGGGCGAACAAGCCATGGCCGCTCACCCGCAAATACCGATGTCAGAGGCAAGAGATATGGTTGATTATATTCTTTCTTTGAACGATACCCGTAAGGCTTCTCAACCGGTTACTGGTGCTTATGATGCTTCGGCGCATAAAGGTAAAAAAGAAGGCGCTTACATCATTCAGGCTACTTATACCGACAAAGGTGGAAAAGTAATCGGACCATTAAGTACTTCTCAATCTTTAGCTTTACGTAGCCCTAAGTTAAAAGCGGTTACTTTTGATGAGTCGAAAGGCGTTTCGAAATTTACCGTAGCACAGTTAGGTGGTGATGTAGCCGTAGCTACCGAAAATGATAGCTATCTGGCGTTTAAAGCTATTGACCTGACGGGCATCAAAACTATTATTATTGGCGCATTTTCGCAACAAGGTATGACAGTAGGGGGTTCTGTAGAAGTAAGACTAGGCTCACCAACTGGAACTGTAGTGGGTACAGCTGACGTACAGGAAGCAAGCATGGCCCCACTAAAAATCAAGGTTGATACAGCAGGAGAACAAAATATCTATTTTGTATTCAAAAATCCTAAACCGGAAGGTAAGCCACTCTTTGCAGTGAATACCATTGAGTTTGTGGATTGATTGGGTTTAAAGAAATAAAAAAGGGTACTTATAGCTATGTTATAAGTACCCTTTTGTTATCTATAATGTAATCTCAATAAATTCTTAAAGTTTAACCCTGTGTATTAATTTTCTGTTTAAGCTCTTCAATTCCCTTAGTAATGCCATTCATCTGGAGGAAAAGATTCTCTAAAGAATACTCATCGGCTGAATATTCTCTGGTACTGATAAAGCACCTGAACTCCCATAGTTCAAGTATGTTTTCAAAAGGCATTTCATAAGAACTATAAATCTTATTGTCAGAAACCAGCGACAATACATTCTCTCCTGTTTTTATATACACTCGCTTATAGACAATACCTGTGGTTGAAACCACAATATATGTCCGGCCATTTTTTATATCTGCTATTTCTTCTACAAATTTCCCTATAATAATAGAACCATCAGGAATCGGTAACATGGAATCTCCTGTCAGAGGGAAACCTCTATGAGTGCCAATGCCTATAAACGGCAAAGACGCCTTGGGAAGCGTCTCTATAAATTCAGGGTCAGCGTAGCCACTTAAGTATCCTGCCGAAGCTTTCACAGGGACTACTTCAATGCTTTCAAACTTACCATCGTCTTTGATCAGAATCGGGAACAACAATCGGTTTTCGCCTACTTTCATCAAACCCTTTAAATCAACTTTGCTTAAGTCTGATTTCACCAGGGCATCTAGAGCAATATGAAAATAAGACGAGATAGCCGATAGTGTATCGATAGGAATCGCCCTAGTGCCTTGCTCATAATTGGCATACCGGGTACTTGGAATAACAAGCGCATCGGCCAGTTGCTCCTGGGTAAGCCCTCGGCCAAGCCTTAATAACCTGATGTTTTTGGCTATTTTTAATTGATTCACTAATTGATTTTCCATAAATTACACAATTTGTGGATACAATACTACACAAATTGTACATACATTTATTGCAGAATCCCAAAAAATAGTTATCCACATATGAATACGCTCATGGAAAAAGCCATAGTTCACTATGACCTTGATTCCTTTTTTGTAGCCGTCGAAAGGCTGAAAAATCCGACACTTATCGGTAAGCCTGTTGTTGTAGGTGGTTCGAGCGAACGAGGTGTAGTAGCCTCGGCCAGCTACGAAGCCCGCAAATTTGGTATACACTCTGCTATGTCTTCACAATTGGCTAAACGGTTATGTCCCGATGCCATTTTTGTGAAGGGAGATCACCATTCATATACAGAGTACTCTAATGAAGTCACCGAAATTATAAGCGGAATGGTACCTGTGGTAGAAAAAGCCAGTATTGATGAGTTTTATTGCGACTTTACAGGCATGGAGAAATTATTCGGTTGTTATAAACTGGCCAAAGAAATCAAGGCAAAAATTGCTTATAAAACACACCTTGATATAACTTTTGGCCTTAGTACCAGCAAGACCGTTAGCAAAGTGGCTACCAACGAAGCAAAGCCTAATGGAAAAATGCAGGTGCTGACAGGTTGTGAAAGGTCGTTTTTAAACCCATTATCAATTAATAAGTTGCCCATGATTGGCGATACTACGGCCAAAACGCTACGTACGATGGGCATCCAGAACATAGGTACTTTAGCAGCAATGCCCTTAAAATTATTGGAAGCAGTATTTGGTAAACATGGCAAGCTATTCTGGGAACGGGCTAATGGTATTGACGATACGCCTATTGTGCCTTACCATGACCAGAAATCATTTTCAAAAGAAATGACTTTCGATAAAGACACTACCGATACAGTCAAGCTCAAATCAATATTAGTCTTTATGGTAGAAAGCCTGACTTTTGACTTGCGTCAACAGGTGAAATGTGCAGGGACTATTACCGTAAAGATACGTTACTCAAATTTTGATACCTATACCCGACAGACCCATGTCTTTTATACCTCTGATGACCAGATAATTATTGAAAAAGTAATGGATTTATTTGACAACCTGTACGATAAGCGATTACTAATCAGGTTGATAGGGGTGCGCCTGAGTAAATTGGTACAGGGTTATTCTCAAATAAACCTATTCGATAACTCCTCCAGATTTGCCGCCTTGCATCAGGCCATGGACAAAGTGAAGCATAAGCATGGTGAACAAATAATCGGTAGAGCTAATGGTATGCAAATAAGTAAGCCTCCTATCATGAAAGTGAAGAGCTTAGCATTGACTCAATAATTACCCAATATCCAAATCTATACTACAATGTATCTAAACTGCCACAGTTATTTTAGTCTTAATTACGGAACGCTCAGTATAAAAGACCTGGTTGCCAAAGCCAAGGCTGCCGGGTGTGAGAGACTCGCTCTTACAGATATTAATAATGTATCAGGCATATTTGACTTTATAAAGGAATGCAAAAGGGATGATGTTAAGATAACGCCTATTGTTGGTGTTGAATTCCGCAATGGGGATGATTTGAAATACATCGCCTTGGCAAAAAACCAGAAGGGGTTGTATGAAATTAATAAATTTCTGTCTGAGTATCTGGAGTCAGGCAAGCCATTTCCGCAAAAAGCACCACCATTTAAGAATAGCTTTACTATTTATCCTGTTAGCCATTTTGAATCAAACCCCACCCTTGATGCCCATGAGTACATAGGGATACATTTCTGGGAAGTAATCAAGCTTTTTAAGTATCAGAAGCATGCCGCTATTCAGAAAGTTCTGGTGATGCAGTCGGTCACTTTCCATGATAAACTTACCTATAACCTACACCGTTTGCTGAGGGCTATCGGCAAGAATGTCTTATTAAGCAAATTATCTAAAAGCGATGAGGCTTATCCTGATGAAGTGTTTTTTGATATGCCTGTTCTGCTTAAGAAATTTAGTAATTGTCAGTTTTTCTTAAGAAATACAGAGTCGGTGATGAATGCCTGTGATTTTGAGTTTGATTTTGAGGCAGATAAAAATAAGAGAGTATATACTCATAGCAAGGAGGGGGATGCTGAGTTTCTTCGTAAGCTTACATTTGATGGAGCAATTAAAAGGTACGATATGTCAAATGAGAAAGTTCTTGAACGGATAGATAGAGAACTGAAAATTATAAAAGAATTTAATTTTGAGGCTTATTTTCTCATGACCTGGGATGTGATCAATTATGCAAAAAATAAGGGATATTTTCATGTAGGCAGGGGGTCAGGGGCAAATTCGATAGTGGCTTATTGTATGGGTATTACAGATGTCGACCCGATTGAACTAGACCTGTTTTTCGAGAGATTTATAAATCCGCAAAGAACTTCACCACCTGATTTTGACATAGATTTCAGCTGGGATGAGCGCAATGAAATTATTGAATATTTTTTTACAAGATATGGCAAAGAACATGTTTGTCTACTGGCTACCTACAATACTTTTCAGCGTAATTCAGCCATACGAGAACTCGCAAAAGTATTCGGATTACCCAAAGCAGAGGTAGATACTTATCTGAAATACCCCGAAAAAGCACAAAATAATGAGTATATGAGATATATTCTGAAATATGCCCCTATGATGGACGACTTCCCTCAGAACTTATCAATCCATGCAGGGGGGATTCTTGTTTCAGAAGAACCCTTATATAATTATACAGCTTTGCAACCTATGCCTAAGGGTTTTCCGATATGCCAGTGGGACATGTATATAGCTGAAGAAATAGGATTTTCGAAGTTCGACATACTATCTCAACGAGGCTTGGGGCATATAAAAATGGCGGTTGATATAGTACGCGAAAACCATAATATTAATATAGATATCCATCAGGTAGAGAAGTTTAAGGAAGATGAGAATGTAAGAAAAAAGCTACAAAGCAACGAAACTATGGGCTGTTTTTATGTGGAATCCCCAGCTATGAGGCAATTGATGTGGAAACTCAGATGTGATAATTATCTGACACTGGTGGCGGCAAGCTCTATCATACGTCCCGGCGTAGCAAGCAGCGGTATGATGAAGGCCTATATAGAACGCCACCATAACCCCTATAATATTGACTATCTGCATCCGAAAATGAAAGAATTATTAGAGGATACTTACGGGGTGATGATTTACCAGGAAGACGTGATAAAAGTGGCTAATGGTTTTGCTGGCATGACCTTAGGCGAATCAGATATGCTAAGACGTGCCATGTCGGGCAAGTATCGAGCAAGGATAGAGTTTGAGAAAATAGTAGATAAATGGTTTATCAATTGTAAAGAGAGAGGGTATAGCGATGAACTGGCAAAAGAAGTATGGCGGCAGGTAGAGAGTTTTGCAGGATATAGTTTTTCGAAGGCTCATTCGGCTTCCTATGCGGTAGAGAGCTACCAGAGCCTTTTTTTGAAGACATATTTTCCTTTGGAATTCATTACGGCGGTCATTAATAATTTCGGAGGATTTTACCGGACCGAATTTTATATACATGAAGCCAAGCGGTCAGGGGCTGTAATTGAGGTGCCGGATATTAACGAAAGCCAGTTCCTGACCACAATTAAAGGGAAAACCATCTGGCTTGGTTGGGTGCATGTCAAAAGTCTTGAGGTGAAAATTGTAGAAAGAATGATGACTGAAAGACAGAAAAACGGCCGCTTTTTATCATTTTCTGACTTCGCTCATCGTGTTGAAGTAGGATTGGAGCAACTCATCGTTTTAATAAGACTAGGCACTTTCAGAAATTTTGGAGTATCGAAAAAAGAATTATTATGGGAGGCACATTTGTTATTGCATAATAATTTTAAACCTTCGGTCTACAAAGAAGCCTTATTTGAATACCTTGAACCTGAGACAAATCTACCAACTTTATCATTTGACCCTCTGGAAGATATCTATGATGAGATTGAGTTCCTGGATTTTACAATCGGTTCTCCATTTGAACTATGTGCAGAGCCTTTGGAAAATACGCTTACCTCTGATAATCTGCATGAGATGTTTGATAAGGAGATAGGTCTGTACGGTTATCTGGTGACATGGAAATCTATCAGAACAAAGAATGGACAATTGATGGGTTTTGGCTATTTCTATGATTTAACAGGCAAGTTTTTCGATACTGTCCATTTCCCTTATTCTTTAGAAAAGCACCCACTCCGAGGCTCAGGAATATATTATCTGAGTGGCAAAGTAGTGGAAGATTTTGGGTTCTATTCGATAAATATTGAGTCTATGAGAAAGGTTGAATATAAGCCCGATCCACGTAGCGTATCAGAGCCTATTTCTGATGCTTCATTAGCATTTGTCATCAATGATTGAGTCTTTACTATGTATCAACTCCCACTATCCGTTCAATCCACCTTGAGGTATTTATCAATAATTGACTTGTCCCTGCATAAAACAGGGTTAGGAAGATAATTTTGAAGAAACCTCGCCTGAAAGTGAAAGGAATATTAGCGCCTTCAATGTGTAGAACCATGAGCATAAAAATAATATGCACACCTATTATCCAGCTTAATTTAAGCAGTTCGGTTTTTGTTCTGTATAAACTAATGTTTATAAGCAGAAGTATAAAGAACACAATAAAGCTATAATTCCAATAAGCTATATCGAACATAATTTTATGCGTACCAACTGTAGTTGCCCAGCCTCGGGAGAAATAATGGCTGAAATCGAGATGAATTTTGCCTAAAGGTACAGCTTTGGGTACTATAAAACCTAAAAACAGATAATCCCAAATTATGAATAAAATCAGAGGGAGAATGGTGTAAGCTATAGCTTTTTGAATGAATTTTCCCCCATGTAAAAACAATAATACCACAGGTAGGAAAAGAACAGTTTCTGTACGAGTCCAACAAGCGAAAGCAAAAAATATACTTGATAACCAGAAATCGACCTGTTTAGGGGTTTCATCCAGATAATATCGATACAGAAAAGTAAAAGCAATAAACAAAAATATAGCATTCGGATAATCAGTCTGTACTAAGTAAGTATAAGAATAGAGTTCTGGCATAAACCATAAGAGTGTCATTAACCATCCTGCTAAAATAGGGTGGATATAATGCCTTAACTCAAAATAAAAGTATAAAAAGAAAGCCAGCACCATACCCGAAAGCCAGATTTTACCAAATAATGAGCCTATACATAGATAAATAAGCTGCATCAGCATAATAAAAGGAGCATAATATGGCTGATTGCTTAGTGGATAGGTTTTCGTCAG
>CBIHRH010000133.1:0-9778 GCA_966212365.1 uncultured Emticicia sp.
TAAGCTAAAAAACGTTAAAGAGTGTTAAAACATCCGTGAACTACCGGATTTCTGGTGTGAACTGTGATAGGGCAATAAAAAAGGGGAGAAGCATATAAGCTCCTCCCCTTTCTGGTCGATTAAGATTGCTCTTAATACTCCCATAAATTATGTTCAAACTCCATCAGTTTATGCTCAGCTTCTTCTGATTTCAGCATACCTTCACGAGCTGATTTGTAGATATCGTCAAGATCTCTGTCACCGGCATTTGATAATTTAGTAATTCTGCCGTGGAACAAACGCAATTCAAAAGCATCTGCCAGATTTTTATGCTGTGCTATATTAGCTGCATTGTACCAGATACATTTTGGATTTGAACGGAAATAGCGCTCTAAATCTTTGTATCTGAAATACGCCACCGGACGGTCGAAACCTAAAGTAGTTTGTGCCGCCGGAATAACGATTCCTAAAGACTGAATATCGAAGTACTGACGAGAACGTTGTTTGTCAAAAATCCAATCTTCTTTCAGCTCAAGAGTTGTTAACTGGCTTGGGAAATACTCAGTTGCACTGCTAGTAATAGCTGTTGGTGTAGAAAAACCTGCGCCTGTACTGTCAGCCGCATTGGTTTTAGTAGCGCCACCTCCGCCACCCCAGCCATCGTCTCCACCGCCGGTTGTAGGAGTATCAGCAAAACCCGCATCTTTTTCTTCCTGCGATAATCCACCACCTTCTTCCTTGATTTGCAAACGTTCGCTAAATTGTTCTAAAGTCAATTTAGTAGTCAATGAATCATTAGTATAAGCATCAAGCAACCCTGCTTTTACAGCGTCCATCAAATGCTTAGTAATCTCGCTACCTTTGGCAAAAAGAGGTTGATTTTGTTTTTCTCTCAAATCAATTTTTCTCCAAATCGATGTTTTGTACATAACATTTGAATCATTAATCGGACGCACCGAAAGCGGATTCAAATGATTATTTGTTTTTTCCTGAGCTACTGCTAACTGGCTGGTTATTAGTGCAATACCCAAAGCCATGCCTTGTAATTTTCTCATTAGCTGAAATTTATAAATTATTTTTAATTCAAGGGTACTGTAACAATGACACTTCCTACGTCAACTGATTCAATTTCTCCTTTAAAGTTTCTGCGTTCTACTCTTTTTACTTCAATTACATAACGGTCGCCTGCTTGTGCTTGTTGCGCAAGGCCGGAAATATTTGCAGAGTTACCACTTACTGGTGCATTACCCACTCGTTTGCTACCACGGGCAAGGTTCACTTCGAACTCCGCTACACGATAATTTGCATCTCTTGGGTTGGTAGTTTTAAAGTTATCGTCAGAAGCAGCAACTGCTACGATACCTCTTAAACCTGCAGCAGACTCACCTCTTTTCTCGTCAAGTCTTTTACCACCTTGCGTAGTGAAATACACAGTAGGTTTAGGCACACGACGAACTTTGAAAGGGAAAGATTGTAGCGTAATACCATTGTTTACTACATTAAGCGTTACTGAGGCTGAGTTAGGAACAACGGTTACTTTTCCGCCACCACCTGGGATAAATTCAGCACCTGAACCACCGAAAGTTGGCGCATATAAAGCACCCAAACCAGGAGAAGAAGTTTGCAAATCGTTAGCACATTTGAAATACAAAGGTGGCAACGAAGCCGACTCCAATTGTACTGATGGTTTCAATACTGTATAAGACTCTTCTTTAGTAACTGTTTTCATACTTCCGTCTGGAGCAGGATAAGAAACACTTGCGGTATAGGAACGTTTCAATTGTCCGTTTCTATCAAATTCACCACCTGAGGCTGTCAATTCATAGATACCTTTACCATCTTTTACAGGCACAGAAGTACCATTGATACTGATACGTGGCGTAATTGATTTTGAATACGCTCCGATGGCTACCTCTGCATGGTATTTCTGACCTGCAACTACTGCACGGGCATCAGGAATAACCACCGCAAAGATTTCATCAAATTTGATTTCTTTTATACCGACCTGGCTAGCCAGGTATTCTAATACCTGCCCTTCTAAACGACGAGCTTCTGATTGTTTTTGGCTTAATACCGCTAAAGCTGCAGGAACAGGTGTTTGAGCAAAATACAATTCTGAAAAATCTTTATTTCTTGTAGAGGCATCTGTTTTAGACAATGCCGGATCTTTAGAGGCATCAATGGCTAATTCAGGAAACTTCGTATTAGGCGCAGCATATTTTTCCAATTGAACAGCAAAGTCATTCAATCTTTTCTTTAACTCATACCCTTTACCTTTTTTATTAGCCCCTACCATCAGGATAGCTACTTTCTCTTCTTCAGATGGATTCTTCACACCTCCGGTTACAGGATCCATACCGCCTCCGGCATTGATAACCTCCTGTTTCAAACCGGAAATATAATTATCTATCTCGTTTGTGACTTTTCTTACTTCAGTTGCCTTACGCAATACATCTGCATAAACAGAACCACCTGGTTTTTCGGTAACCTCTTTTCTGATTGCACCTACCGACCTTTCATTAGTTTCGTTTGCCGCTGTGTTTGCTCTTTCCAGGCTATTATTCAATAGCTGAAATTTTTGTAGAATAGCATTACTTATCTGGAGTGCCAACATTGCCGTCAGAACCAGATACATCATGTTGATCATCTTCTGACGTGGTGACTCTTTTCCGCCTGCCATATATATAGTAGTATTATACGGTTAGTAAAAATTTAATTTAGGTTGTTTTATATCTCTCAATAATAGTTCCAAAACTTTTATGAGTGATAAAACAGATAACTAATTAGTTACCTCTCATAGCTGATAACATACTGCCGTAAACGTTATTCAACGAGCTAAGGTTATTAGTCAATTTAGACATTTCTGACTTAAATTGTTGTGTTTCCTTAGAGGCTTCAGCCATATCCTGCATAGCAGTAGTTAAGTTGCTATAGAAAGCGTTCATTGCTTTCAGATGCTTATTAGTATCTTGTAATTCTAACTCGTATACAGCATTAAGGGCACCCATGTTTTGCGTAATTTTACCGAATTGCGCTCTATACTCCTGTGCATCTTTAGTAGCATCTGCCATGCTGTTCATTGCTGTTACGGCAGTACCGTAAGCACTGTTCATAGCAGTTACCTGATTTGATGCTGTTTTTACATTTTTGGCATATTCGCTTGTTGCTACTGTAGCATCACTTAAATCTGACATTTTAGCTACCTGACCTGTTAAGCTTTGGATACCCGATTTAAGGTTATCGAAAATATCAGGGGTAATTTTAGCATTGGCCAACATATCATCCATTTTCGCTGTCAAGCCTGCACCTTGTGTTGGCGCAATATTTCTTTTTACAGGCTCGCCTGTATAATCATCAGCTAGTTCAGGGTAAGCTCTTTCCCATTGATAATCTACCGGAGGGAAAAGGAATGACTGGATTGCGTATAGGATAAAGATTACTGCTTCTGTTGCTAATCCGATGGGAAGCATAAATGCAAGGGCCTCATAGTGCATGATTTTACCCATTGCACCCAAGATTACAACCGCCGCACCCAATGCATAAATTGTTGGTATGAATCTATCCCAAAAGAAGTTTGTACTTTGCTTTGCTGCCATTTGTTTAAATAAATTAAGAGTTTTATTATACTTTCTATAAAAAGGTTATTCAGATACGAAATAAAGAATTTGTTGTTCTAATTAAAAATTAAAGCAACAAATTTATTTTATGGATTATAACGGTAGAATTTGTCTGAAATTTTATTTCTCTGTGATTTTAAATAATCCAACCGCTATGACAAATATTCTATTGGGTAAAACTATCAGCTAACAAGCTTCTATTTAAAAGAATTGCGAAATATGAAGATAGTGTCCTTAAACGAACACTTGTTCTTCATACTTCGCAATGCATAGACTCCATATTATTCTCTTCCCGGAACGCTTCCCAAACGGTCCATTACACAACGGAAACCGATATAAGAACGACGTTCGTTACGATATTCGTAAGTATTAGTACCTGTTTCCAGGAAATAAGCCACATCTTTCCATGAACCTCCTTTAATTACTTTTCTTGGTTCGTTATCATCATTATACACAGGGTTTAAGTCCCAGGTAACAGGCATATAAGATTCTGCATACGCATCCTGGCACCATTCTGCAACATTTCCTGCCATATTATATAAACCGTAATCATTCGGATTAAAGGCATTTGATGGAGCGGTGTAAGGATAACCATCAGCGCGGTAGTTACCACGATATGGTTTGAAGTTGGCTAAGAAACAACCCTTGCCATTGGCTACGTAAGGGTTACCCCAAGGATATTTAGCACCTTCTTTTCCGCCACGTGCTGCCCACTCCCATTCAGCTTCTGAAGGCAAGCGGTAACGTGGAGAACGGAAAGACTTATGCTCTGTTAAGTATGTATTATATAATTGTGAACGCCATTTGCAGAAATATTGAGCGGCATCCCAGCTTACGCCTACTACAGGATACATATCGAAAGCAGGAGACGAGTAGTAATACTCTGTCATCTGGTCGCCGTTATGATAAGTGAAATCTTTTGTCCAAACCGCAGTGTCAGGATAAAGCGTTGACATAATAAATTCTTCGCCAAGTACTGAAACAGAATCTTCAACCATTCGGTCTACAAACTGACGATACTCATGGTTAGTAATCTCTGTGTCATCCATATAGAAAGGCACAATCGTTACTCTTTTGTTCATAGAAACACGCGCCGACATTACATCTTCATCTGCTTGTCCCATCATCAAAGACCCCGAGGGAATCAAAACCATACCATCCGGAGATACCTGTTTGTAACCTTTACGAGCAAAAGCATTAATTTGCCCATTGCGGATACCGTCAGCTCCAGCTACTTTACTACTACCATCTTTTCCTTTCTTTCCACCAAATAAACCACCAAGTGAGTTCTTACCAGAACCACAACCTTGCATTATAATAATTGGGGCAACGATTAACAGACTTTTAAATAAGGTCTTAAGCATTTGCTTGTTCATAGCGTAAAACAAGTTAATAATCTATATTTTGGGGTACTTACTCTATTTGTTGTAAAAACGAGGCTTATGAAAACATTATTGTATTAACGTACAAAGTTATGAAAAAAATTGGATTTTTTGGGTAACACTCCACTTGTATAGCAATTATTAAGCCAAAAAACGCTAATTCAATCAAATATTGAAACGATTCGGGAATTTTACAAGCCTGTATTGAAAATTAATCAATCACTCAAGAAAAGAGAAGACAAGTCTCATTTTATTATTAAACGGCATAAATTGTGCCAAAATAATAATCTGGAGGTTATGGAATAAGAAGACAAATTTATTCTTATTCACCAATAGCGTTTTTTCCTGATTAAACTTTAAAATTTTTCCTTACCGAAAATATTTACTCTTTATTCTCTATTAAGCAACTAAGTTACAATAATTGTCTAAAAAACAGTTAAAAAATCGTCATTAAAAATTAATAAATAAATTCCTTAATTTTTAACTAAATCCTATCTATTCTTCTGATTACTACTCAATGTTAGTATCTATACTCGTTGAGTGAAATTACTCAGAAATTTTAATATATCGTCCCTACGGGACTGCAGAACTATTTTTATGTGTTTTTCTACCAATATAGCATCCCTACGGGGACGCCCAGTCGGGATATTTTTTAAGTCCCAGAGGGACGATATATCGGTAGAAAAGTACTCTTTTAAGGGAACAATATCCCGTAGGGATAATATATTTTTAATTTCACCCAACAAGTTAGTATCTATATCTTGGTGTGCGGATAATTGATTTTTTACCTGCACGCGGCGGCGACAAAGCATAGCTAAGCATTACTTCGTGCGTAGTAGCGCTCTTTGCCTGCGCTCCCCCAACGATTACGTCTATAGCGTAGCCAACTCTTAAGCTTCCATTTAAAATATTAGCCCCTAAAAGTGCTGTCACGGCATCCCCCACACGATAGCTGGCCCCTAAATAATAGGTATTATCATAAGTAGCAATAGCACCCGCTGAGAAGCTTGTAATACTCATATTGCTTAGATTCGAACTTAAAATAAACATCGGGCTAACATCAATCATATACGATACGCCGAATAACATGGTTCCTGTCAGATATGCACTACGGTCTAATACATTGGTTGCATTTGTAGAAGCAAGAGAAAACTTAGGCTCATTGAGGTGATTAACAGAAAGACCTATTGAATAGCTTGGATTATAGAAATACGCCCCTGCACCTAAATCAAGCGACGATTGGCTTATTACTCCTGTACCCAACAGGGGGTCATTCTCATCTCTTGGGCGAAGGCGTCCATAATCGATTCCTCTGGTATAAAGTCCACCATTCACCCCTATTGCTAACTGGCTCCCTCCTACCGGAATATGATAGGCATAAGACAGTTTTAAGTCTCTCTGGATACTCGACCCGATTTTATCATTTACGAACGTAAGCCCTACCCCACTCTTAATCATTTTCAAGGGCATATTAGCAGATATTACCTGCGATACCGGGGCACCACCATCATCGAACGTACTTTGATAGCCTGTATATTGTGTTCTGTAGATTGCCTGAAAACGTGTAACATTCTCTGAGCCGGCAGTGGCCGGATTGAGGAATAACTGATTAAAGTAATAGTTGCTGAATTGCGTATCTTGTTGAGCTGAAGCAGTAAAAAATGTCAGAGACAATATTACAATGTAAAATTTTTTCATAGTGGGCCAGGGGGTCTTCTGTTCTTTCCTTGAGCAATATAAGCAAAAATACTATTTGTAATATTATAACGAAAAAAATTAGGCTAAACTTGTGGTTTAGCCTAATAAATTCTATGAAAGATGATTTGCTTTTTTGATGTAGAGTTCCAGCGCCCCGGTCATGGATGGAGCGTTTGGCAACGGTGCTTCTATATCGAGGATATAACCTGCATCGCGGATGGCTTTGGCGGTTGTCGGGCCAAAGGCTGCCAGTCGGGTATTGTTCTGCTGCCAGTTCGGGAAATTGGCATCCAGAGACGTAATTCCTGACGGACTAAAGAAACAGATAATATCGTAGAAAACTTCTGTCAGATCAGATAAATCAGCGGGTACAGTTTCATACATAATAGCTTCTGTCAGATGAAGGTCATTGCGATTCATGAGATTCGGAATCTCGTTGCTTCTGATGTTTGAGCACGGAAACAGGAACTTCTCACTTTTGTGTTTCAGAATCAGGGCTTCTAAGTCGGCAGCTGTTTTTTGTCCTACAAAGATTTTACGTTTTCTGATAACTATATATTTCTGTAAATAATTAGCCGTTTGCTCCGAAATACAGAAATACTTCATATCAATGGGTATTTCGATGCGTAATTCTTTGGCTATTCTGAAAAAATTATCCACTGCATTCCGGCTAGTCAGGATAATAGCTGTATGAGCTAAAATATCCACTTTCTGACGACGGAACTCGCGATGGTCCAGGCCTTTAACCTCAATAAACGGGCGGACATCTACCTTAAGATTGTATTTCTTTGCTAATTCAAAGTAAGGAGACTTTTCGTCAGTTGGTCTGGCCTGTGTTACTAAAATGCTCTCAACTTTACGGAGGCGTTCTTGAAGAAGTTTATCTGTCATTTCACTCATCCAAATTGCGGGGTTTCAAGTACAGAGTTTATTTCTGATATTAATTTTCAACAATAATTTAGCTTTGTCGTCTATTATATTCCTAACAATTAAATAGCGAATCTGATTCCAAGTATAATAGGTAACAGTTCTACGATGCAAAGGTACGAAATTAAATAAAGACTTTGTATAGGTACACTTCTATTTATCGTAAAATACAGGATAAGGAACCTGATCAGATAAAAGAAAATGATGGGTGTAAACAGATAAGCTGTCCAGTTAAAATCTACCGGAAAGTACTCTAAAAACAAAACCAACAATACCATTACCAGAAAAGTATAGAAAATAATAGAGGACTGAATGATTTTGAAATAGTGTAAATCAACTACTTTTTCGAGGTTGAACAACTGCCCGATAAGGCTGATAAAGAAGTATTTGAAAATGAGCGCCATGAATACGGCCAGGCATATCCTGAAATAATTAGATGCCAGTACACCTAAAGTTTCGCCTTCCTGCAGGAATGTTCTGCCACCAAAAACATAAATTCCTTTGCTCTGCAACAGCATACAGAAAAAGCTGATAATCATCGCCAGCATCACGATAAACATGATGTTCATCCGGCTCAATGGCTTATTGATAAGAAAGGATTGATCCCGGACTAGCGTATTGAATAAGTCACGGAGGTTATAATATCGTTCAAAAGCCCTTACATAAGAGTTTGATAGATAAGTAAAGATGACAAGGATAAACATCGACACCAATACGAAGTAGTTCTTGTAAGGGGTTGGTGTACGAGGTTGAGCTTTAATGCTCGATTCGGCCAAAACAATTGGTTTCTGATTCAACTGACGTTTATGACCTAAATACAGTTTCTTATCTTCAATATTTGGCGAACCATAGAGGGTAATATAAATCTGTGGTTGCTCGTATACCTTATATAAGCTGTCGATATTTAGTACAATCCATTGGTTACTCGGAATCTTCTGACGTAGAGAACCATTGATAAATAAAAAGTTGTCTTCTTTTTGTGCGTGTACCAGCAAGCTATAGCCCCGGTTACTTTCAATGTCGCAGAATACGGTGTGAGAAGGGTAATTGACGTGCTGCTCGGCGATATAAGGCACATAGGCTTTCATGCGATCGTTATATACCTGCCAGTCGTCGTGATAATCATGTACTAAGTAGTACCCTCCGTTTGGCCCAACAGTTCCAGCAAACGAATGAATGGAAATCAACAGGAAAAGTATATAAAGGCCCTTTTTCAATCTATTAAGCAGAATTTTTGCGCAAAAATAAAAAAAAAAGGTCAGATTTTTACACCTGACCTTTATCATCTATATAAAATTTTTCAATTATGCTTTACCCAGAGCTTTAAGCATCGTAGCACCAATATCAGCCGGAGAAGCTACTACATGGATACCACATTCCGCCATGATTTTCATTTTAGCTGCTGCCGTATCATCAGCACCACCGATAATAGCTCCTGCATGACCCATACGACGACCCTTAGGGGCTGTCTGACCAGCAATGAAACCTACAACCGGCTTAGTACCATGTTCTTTAATCCAACGGGCTGCTTCTGCTTCCATACCTCCACCAATCTCACCAATCATCACGATACCCTCTGTTTCAGGGTCATTCATCAATAGTTCTACTGCTTCTTTAGTAGTAGTACCAATAATAGGGTCACCACCGATACCGATAGCGGTTGTTTGTCCTAAGCCAGCTTTGGTCAATTGGTCAACTGCTTCATAAGTAAGTGTACCAGATTTTGACACAACACCGATGGTTCCTTTTTTGAAGATAAAGCCCGGCATGATACCTACTTTACACTCTTCGGCTGTAATAACACCCGGGCAGTTAGGGCCAATTAAACGAACGTTCTTGCCTTGGATATAAGATTTTGCCACAACCATATCTTTGGTTGGGATACCTTCAGTAATACAAACGATTACTTTGATACCTCCATCAGCTGCTTCCATAATCGCATCAGCTGCGAAAGCTGGTGGCACAAAAATAATTGAAACATCTGCTCCTGTAGCTAATACGGCTTGTTCAACCGTGTTGAATACTGGTCTGTCTAAGTGCAATTGGCCACCTTTTCCAGGCGTTACACCACCTACCACATTAGAACCGTATTCAATCATTTGTCCGGCATGGAAAGTTCCTTCAGAGCCAGTGAAACCTTGTACAATTATTTTAGAATTTTTATTGACTAAAACG
>CBIHRH010000134.1:0-9769 GCA_966212365.1 uncultured Emticicia sp.
TGATTTTTGTAACACAATTAAAGAAATTTAGTAATGGTGTTTATAATAACTCTCCTATAGGTGTATCTTACAATTCGGCCGCAAGCAAATGGATAATAGTCAATGAAAACAACTCAATAATGCCTGTAAATGCAATGTTTAATGTATTAGTAATTAAACAATAAGAATTAAAAATAATTTTAAGAAGTCCTGCTAACATTTAGCAGGGCTTTTATGTTATATACTTGCCTGAGATAATAGCTACCCATTACCTGAAAATTACTGATTCAGAAGAGTCAGTAAATACTGTACAACAATTACTGCAATGGAAAAAGTAGCATCAATCAAAGAATCGGTAAAGACCAATAAAGGCAAGCGCACAGTTATAGAGTCTGAATTTGCACCTGGCGCGAGTATCCCTCCGCATTATCACAGGAAATTCGACAAGACATTTGAAGTGTTGATGGGAGAAATCAGAATATGGAATGGCAATGAAGAACTCGTACTAAAAGCAGGTGAGTCAGCCACGGTTAAGAAAGACATCGTACATAATTATCAGATAGGTGATTCAAGAGTAATATTAAAAACTACTTTAGAACCAGGTAGCCTTTGTTTTGAAAATGCCATAAAAATCATGCAGGGTATACACAAAGATGGAGAGAATGGGGAATTAAATACCATTGAAAATAACACTATGGTTTATATGGCGATTATCTCAAAACTGACAGATTCCACCTTTATGGGTGAGGCAGGTGCTACGCTTGAAACCTTTCTGTTAAGTGAAGAAGGTAAGCAGGTGATGTACGTACAGAACGAATTATTGGAGAGGTATGGGGAAATATAGATACGAATAATAAAAGTATTGGAGAACAGGATAGAATCTTATCCTGTTTTTTTATTTTTGTATAAATCACCAAAGATAATATGAGCCAGATAAAAGACAGTGTTTTTATTATAACGGGCGCTGCCTCGGGCATTGGTAGAGCCTTGGCTATACAAGCGGCGGCAGCCGGAGCGAAAGTAATTGCTACGGATGTAAATGAAGCCGGATTAGACGAAACCATTAGTCAGACTACAGGAACTATCGAAAAGTATATTTTAGATGTGGCAGATGCCGAGCAAATTAAAATATTTGCTAACGATACGATTAAAAAACATTTTCATGAACGCTTTATATTGGTCAACAATGCTGGTGTAGCTCTGTTTTCGGGTAGTTTTCTTGAAACCTCTCTGACAGATTTTGAGTGGTTGTTGAATATCAATCTTTGGGGAGTAGTGAGAATGACAAAGGCTTTTTTAAGACACCTGGTTAAGCAGAATCAGGGACATATTGTGAATGTATCAAGTATTTTTGGTATTACGGGTATACCTGAAAATTCAGCGTATTCGACTGCTAAGTTTGGTGTAAAAGGGTTTTCTGACGTATTGAAATTTGAATTATTGCGTACCAATGTAAAAGTCTCAACCGTACACCCCGGTGGTATCAAAACCAATATTGCCCGGAACTCCCGTCTTGGGCATACCAAAGATAATGAAGAGGGGAAAAAGGCTGTAACTAATTTTGAAAGAGCCGTATTGAAATTGTCCCCTGAAAAAGCAGCAGCTATTATTTTAGACGGAATAGAGAAAGACAAACCCCGTATTCTGATAGGAAATGATGCCAGAACCATGGATATGATTGCCCGGGTTTTTCCGAACACTTACCACAAAGTTCTGGCAAAGATGTTTAAATTGTGAGTAGAGCAAGCTCTAACGATTTGCCACCAGATTCGTTGGTCTATCCAGTGATTTTTTGAGTACATATTGGGCTACGACAGGGAAGTGGTCTGAAATAGTGATGCCTTTCATAGTCTGGCAAGACTGCACTTTCCAGTCGGAGCTAAAAAACTGTTGGTCAATCCGAACCCAGTAAGGGCGACGATTTAAAGTAAATCCTAAGCCTTTTCCTGCCTCTTCAAAGGCATTATTAAAACTCAGACGCAATTTACCATAGACATATCCAAAAGGGATTTCGTTAAAATCACCGCAGATAATCACTGGGTATTTACTACCTGATACATAAGATTCTATCTCTTTAATCTGTTCATCTCTCTCTTCAAAACCCTGCTTCAAACGACGGAAAGTATCGAAAATCTCCCAGGCAAAGCCTTTGATGTCTCCTTGTTTTAAGGCATCAGTTGCCTGGTTGATACGCACACCCATCGACCACAAATGCGCATTTACTACTCGCACAGTATCTTCTTTATAGGCAATATCGGCACAAATAAAACCATTGATATTCGGCTGCCCTTTTCTATCCCAGATTTTACTGTATTCTTTTACAACCGGATACTGAGAAAATAAAGCTAAGCCTATATGTCTGCCCTGATCGAATGGCGTTAACTTAACCAGTTTGTCGTTGTACTGAGCTTCGATGTTTGCATTGGGCGAATACTCCTGAAAGCAGGCTATATCAGCTTTTAGAGAATTCCAGTTAACACCTTTGCCGTTTTCTTCTCCAAAACTTTCGCTATTAAAACTCAGTACTTTCAACGATTGGGCGTTACTGGCTTCTTGTTTACCATTTCCTATTCCCACAAATCGTTTAATTATCGGAAAAGTCATCAGGAACCATATCAAACCTACAGATGCGATCAGTTTTTGCTTTTTGTAGAATAAATAACAGCTTGCAATTAAACCCATCAACACTGCCACTGGTAAACTCATCATGATAAAACCAGTTAGCCAATGGTCGAAAATCGGATAATAACAAAAAGCCATAGCGATGAACATATAAAGTACAGCCATATAAGAGCGCGGGAATTTCTTAAATGCTCTGACCGTAATCCTCAGCCCCTCCATCGCTATTTCTCCGAAAGTCTGGAGGATAGCCAGGACAAATATTTTAAAGCTATTTAATACAACCATATATTTATGCAATTATGGGTCAACAATAGTTCGATTTTTGGAAAGGCCGCCCAATTTTGAATCCTTCACAATATATTTCTACCTCATATCTACCCGGAGCATAAGCTGCTGCCTGAGCGTAGATAATATCTACTTTCTGATCGTTGTTTTCGAATACAACGCCTTGACGAACACTGTAGCCAAGTTCGCTCCCTTCATAATCCAGTACACCACTGGTTACATTATCACTTATTATACCACCATTGGCATCCAGAATCCTTACATAAATATCCTTTTTGTTTTTAACCGCAATTGAGTTGGACGGCATAATGAAGGATATTCTCAGCCTATTGATTCGTGACGCTTTAAAAGCACTTCCTTCTCTTGCTCTGCCATTAGAGGATAATGCAGCTACTTGCACATTAATGGCTTTCATAGAAGAGGCCATAGTCACCTGGCGTTGCAGATTGTAATTTTCTGCAGAATATTCGGCCACTGTCTGCGATAAGCTTTCTTTATCATTCTTTAAGGTGGTATTTTCGGTCAATACTTCTAATTTTTCCTGCTCCAATAATTCGGTGCGGTTTTTTAGTTGCGTATTTTCTTCCTTCAGCGTATTAAATTCCTTGTCTTTAACTGTCAGAAAATTTTCATAATCTTTTATTTTGGTATTATATTTCTGAGCCGAGAAATTTAAATCCGATTTCAATAATTTCTTGTCGTTTTCTAACTGCGCTTTGATTCGCTTCAATTCCACAATATTGCCACCCAGCTTATTAATTTTTGCTATTTTCTCATCTAATGCTTTTGAGATAGAGTCAAGTTTTATCTGTGTAGCAGACAATTGCTCTACTTTCTCGGTCAATGATTTTTGCAGTTCGAACGTGTCATTTCTGGCACCCATAAACAAGTAACCAAGCAAGGCTAGTATACCTATCAGTACTCCGAAAGAGACCTTGAATATACCTTGATTACCACTTGATGCCATTTTTGTATCTGTTATTTCCATATTGCAAAGGAAGATTGCTCAACTTAAACAGCCGTTAAATTGACTTTAAATTTACCTTAAAATGTAAATAAGGATACTTCATAGACGAAGAGTAGCAAAAAAACGTGCCAGTCGTTTTCTATACTATGCATTGTGTTTTTGGTAAGTAAAAAGATGTTATCGGGTAAAAATCAGGGTAAATGTAGTGCCTTCAGAAGTAGACTTTACGTTTATTTCACCATTATGTAAACGTATTATCTGGGCTACAATGGCTAATCCAACGCCGTGTCCCTGTACAGATTGAGCAGAAGCGTTGCTTCGGTAGAATGGTTGGAAGATATATGGAATATCACTTTTAGGAATAACAGGGCCTTTGTTAAAAAAGGAAATTAGAATTTCAGTATCAGAGGCAGCAAAGTTGACAATTGCCGTATTTTCATCTGAAAACTTGCAGGCATTATCCATCAGATTCATAAACACGACTTTCATAGAGGCTTCGTTACCTTGAATTATCAAAGCCTCTTCATCATCAGGGAAATCAGTAAAGTTTAGTTGAATCTTATACTCTTCATGCCATTTCTGTAATTGACTTTTAGCCTCCCAAAGCAATTCGTCCAGACGGATAGATGCGTATTTTACATTTTCGGCATTAGCCACTACCGAAGCCAGATTTAGCAAAGTATTGGTCAACTGGGTAAGGGTTCTGGTATCTTCCTGCAGCGATTTCAGGCTTTTTTCGTAGGCCTCTGGTGTGCGTTTCTGCAAAAGTGCTATTTCAATCTGTGAGTAGATTTTTGTTAAGGGGTTTTTTAATTCGTGCGACACATTGGCAATAAACATTTTCTGAGTAACAAGTGCTTCTTCAATACGGTCGAGCAATTGATTAAAAGTAGCTACTAAAGCTCCTATCTCATCATCAGGGTTAGGGTACTCAACCCGTTTTTTTACGTTGCGAGGGAAAATCTGATTTACCTGCCTGATAACACCTGAAACCGGAGCTAAAGCCCTATTGGCGAAAATCCAACCTGAAATCCCTAATAGCAGAATTCCAACGCATACCATCACAATCAGGATTTTCTTCAGATCCTGTAGAGCTTCATGCCCGTTCTGGTCAATAGCACTTACAATAACCCAATTGCCTTTCCCTTTGTTGGTGAGGTGAATACCTAAAACCTGATAACCATTATATTTGGTATAGGTTGTCAGTTTATTACTGACAACCAGCGGGAGTAATTTTTGATGGAAACTGGTATCAGATGGATGGGTGAAGAAGATAAATTGTTCTATAGATTCATTATAAACCGAAATGCTTTCATTAGTAAGCAATTCTCGGTCTGAGACATTCACTAATTTTAAAACTGTCGTATCAGCCGCTTGAATATCAAATAGTAATGTAGTAGTAGTAATGGCACGGTCTTGCAGGCGTTTATAAAAACGCTTTTCGAGGTATAATTTACTGAAGAAATAAACCCCGAATGAAAAAAACAGAAGTACGGCACTGACCAACACTATAAACTGATAAGTTAGTCTTGAGCGGATATTTGTCATCAGGAAACTACTTTGAGTACATAGCCCATACCAATCTGCGTATGAAGCAATTTAGGCTCAAAATCTTTATCTATTTTTTTTCGCAAAAAGTTGACGTATACTTCTATTACATTTGTACCCGTATCAAAAGTCACATCCCATATTTTTTCGGCTAATTCGGCTTTTGATATGACACGCCCCTGGTTACGGATAAAGTACTCCAAAAGCCCGAATTCTTTGGCCGTAAGGGTAATTTCCTGTCCGGCACGAGTCACGGTTTTGGTATCCAGATCCATCTCTAAATCAGCAACTTTCAGCGTATTGGCTGTGTGAATTATTCCAATGTTTCTGCGTGTCAGGGCTCTGACTCGGGCCATTAATTCTCTGAATTCAAATGGTTTTGACAGATAATCGTCGGCACCGGCATCTAAACCTTCAATTTTATCATCGGTAGTACCTAGGGCTGTCAGCAATAGGATGGGAGAGGATACACCAACTTCGCGCAGTTTACGGCAGAGTTCTAAGCCATTCATGCCGGGTAAGATAATATCAGAAATAATCAGGGCGTAAACCTGTCGGGTAGCTAACTGAAAACCCATGGCTCCGTCATAGGCTATATCAACTTCCCATTGTTGCTCCTCGAGCCCTTGTTTGATCAGCTGAATAGTTCTGACTTCGTCTTCAATTACTAAGATTTTCATGCTAAGTGGCTTGGATTATACCAAAAGTAGGAAATTAAATGGAAAACGCAGCTATGTTCGTAAACTTAGCTGCGTTTTATAGGATTTATACTATTAAAAACAGGAAAATTAGTATTAGCGCTTCATCTTATAGACTTCTGTACCGGCCAATAGAAAGCAGCCTAACCCAAAATCTTCAAAATCTGGCACTTTATCATAGGTAACAGGCTGGCCATCTTTAGGTTCTTTTCCAGTTCCTTGCACGTAACCCAAAAATCCATTCGGATGAATACAACTATTCATAATGGCATAAATGGCTTTTGCTACGGGAGGGTAGAATTTTTTGCGGTCTAAAATACCTTTGTTGATACCCCAGGCCATGCCGTAGACAAAGAGAGAAGTGCCAGTTAATTCTTTGCCACCAAAATCGTTAGGGTCGGTAAGACTTACATTCCAGAATCCGTCAGTTCTTTGTAGAGGCACAAGCGCATTCATCATTTCGAGATAGGTCTTTTCATATTCTTCGCGATGCGGGGCATCTTTTGGGAGAATATCCAGCACTCTTACCAAAGCGGCTACCACCCAGCCATTGCCTCGAGACCAGTAACAATTTTTGCCAGATGAGGTAACGTAAGGCGGATCAAAATCTTTATCTCTCCACCACAATCCTTCCGCAGGATTATATAAACCTTTGTCGCCATGTATGGTTTTGGTATACATATACATTTCATACATTTTTTCAAAATAGCGGTTATCATTATAAATAACCCCTAATCGCGCGAATACAGGCATAGCCATCTGTATAGCATCTACCCACGACCAATCGTCTTTTTTCGGACTATTAATCAGGCTATCAATAGACGCCTTTATATCACGAATACGCTCGGGTTTAGCGTCTATCAGGTATAAGTCTATATAGGTTTGTCCACAACATTGATCGTCGGCATTGCGGGTTGTAATCCCGTTTCTTAAGCCCCATTTATGCGCTTCTCCCCAGGCTACTGCATAATCGTAATAACGTTTTTGCTGGTCAATTTTATAAAGAGCCATTAGTCCTTCATAATAGACGCCGCGAGTCCAGATATTACTTGGGCGAGTACGGTCTGGTCTCACAATAGGTTTACTCACATCAGACCATTTGAGCATAAAGTATTCGTTGGCCAGAGACATGGCTTTCCATAAATCCTGATTTTTGGGTAGACTTTGTGCAAAAGTTAAGTTAAAGCTCAAAAAAACTAAGAATGGTAGAATAAAGGTTCGTTTTCTCATATTAAACATGAATCAAGACAGTAATCATACAAATATAGACGTTGCTAAAATAAGAATGGATGCAAAGATAAAATTTAGTGACTGGCTGATTGAGTGATTGTTTGAACTGTGAGTTACACGCGTGGCATCTGCTGATTAGTAGGATTGGATTGATATTATTTCTTAATAAGGGCTTAGTTTAAAATCATAAGCAAAATATGCAATATTTTAGAAACTCATATCAGTGAAATCACACTAATCAGCTAAATCATAGTTCAGACAAAATATTTCTTGAAACCTCGTGGCTCGATTCTTTGTTAATTAAAGAAACATAATAAATACACACAAGATGACAGGGACATTTGAAGGACTGATTGCCTCAGAAACACCGATTTTGATTGATTTTTTCGCAGAATGGTGCGGACCATGCAAAGTATTATCTCCTACGCTACAACAATTAGCTCAGGACGAGGGAGACAACATCAAAATTGTAAAGATTGATGTAGATAAAAATCCGAAACTAGCTTCAAAGTATAAGATTTCGGGTGTACCTACTTTGATGCTGTTTAAGAAGAGTGAATTAAAATGGCGACAATCGGGCGTGTTATCACTCCCGCAATTGAAAAGTGTTGTTCAGAAGTTTGCCTGACTGTATAGCAATAAAAAGTAGAGTCCTAAAGAAGATTTCTTTGGGCCAGATGCTTTTTATAGGATTTGGAAAGCTTTACGCTATTAAGATATGATCTCTTTTTCGATAATATCAGAAGTAGCTTGCTCAAAAACACGCTTAATACCATCAAACGCCCCGCTTACAATGGCCAATGGCAATAACAATGGCATAAAAACTATCCATTGTAAAAACATGGATGAATTAAATTTTCTCATGGAGGTTAGAGGCAAAAATGCACATTAGGCTAAAATAATTTTACACTATATATTAGCTCATTTCAAAGAACATGCCAACATGTTTTTGTAAAAGCCTATGTAAAGTTAAAAAAAATATTTCCTAAGTGCAAAAAGTTTAGGCATTAAAATAATTCAATAATAAAAAAAAACTATTTTTCTACAAATTATATAGTCATTTATTTATTAAACGGTTAATTATTTCACGCCATCAGCCCAATTGAACCGATCACCTGGTGAAAACTTCCAGGGGGCCATATTATTTTCCATATTTGAGAACATCGCATTCCAGGATCCGGGAGCGGATGACTCTTCCATAACTTTATAGCGGCGTAGTTCCAGAATGATGTCGAGAGGGGAGATATTAACCGGACATTCCTGTACGCAGGCATTGCAGGTAGTACAAGCCAGGATTTCTTCTTCCAGAATATAATCGCCTAAAAGTGTTTTGCCATCATCATAATCTTGTCCGTTTTTTAAACAGCCTTTCTGTATATCTTCCAGACGGTCACGAGTATCCATCATGATTTTGCGTGGTGAAAGTTTTTTACCCGTAATGTTTGCCGGACAAGCAGCCGTACATCGACCGCATTCGGTGCAGCTATAAGCATCCATCAGGTTCTTCCAACTCAAATCTTTTACATCTTTGGCCCCAAAACGACCTACTTCTGCAGGAGTAGCATCCGGCTGTTCCATGCCCAGCATGATTTTTACTTCTTTTGTTACAGCAGGCATATTAGCCATCTGCCCTTTAGGCTTAAGATTTGAAAAATAAGTATTCGGGAAAGCCAGAAAAATATGCAGATGCTTGGAATACGTAACATATAAAGCAAAGCCCATAATGCCCAAAATATGAAACCACCAGGCAAAGCGCTCATAAACTACCAAAGCCGAATCGCCCCAATTGCTAAAAACAGGCTGTAACCATTGGCTGATAACAAAATTGCCTGTAATGGCTTCGGCATAATGCCCTACGCCTCTTGATTGTAAAAGTGTATCCGTAGCATTCATACTTAAAAAAGCCCACATCAATAAGATTTCAATAGTTAAGATAATATTGGCATCAGTCCGAGGCCATATCTTCATCTCTCTATGACGGCTTTCCTGAAAGCGCTGCACTTTTATAACATTACGACGAAGCAGGAAGACCACACAGACTGTTAATACGCCAAGTGCCAGTATCTCGAAGAAATTAATCAGGAAGGTATAGAAGCCTCCTAAAAAAGGAGCGAATAAGCGGTGTGTACCAAAAATACCATCTAATATAATTTCCAGCACTTCGATATTGATAATCAGGAATCCGGCATAGATAATAAAGTGCATTAATCCTACCAATGGTCGGTTAAACATCTTTTTTTGCCCGAAAGCGATCAGTAGCATCGTTTTAAAGCGTTCAGTAGGCTTGTCAGTACGGTCTTCGGCATGGCCTAACTGTATAGTCTTTTTAATAAGCACAATCCGACGCGTAATAAAGTAGGCAGCGGCACCTAATGCTAAGATGAATAAGATTTGAGATAGGATTTGCATAATATTCAGTTTGGGTGAATACTGATGGAAT
>CBIHRH010000135.1:0-9712 GCA_966212365.1 uncultured Emticicia sp.
CATTGATAATAGTAACAGTCATTTTGATAGGCCCAAGATTCTCAGATACTTTCGGGAACTGGTAAGTCTGAAACCAGTTTATATCTTGTATTGCCTTATAAATCGCATTTTCGCCCTCGTTTCTTGCTGCATGTCCTGATTTACCATGCGCATTACAATCTAATACCAGGAGTCCTTTTTCGGCTATTGCCAGATGCATTTGTGTAGGTTCTCCTACAATAGCAAAAGAAATCTCCGGTAATTCGGGTGCTACCATTTCCAGCCCCTCACGGCCCGAAATTTCTTCTTCGGCGGTAGCTGCCATAATAACATTATAAGTTAGATCATCACGGTAGTAAAAATAGCAAAAAGTGGCAATCAACGAAACCAGACATCCGCCTGCATCATTACTTCCTAATCCATACAGTTTACCGTCTTTTAATAAGGGGTTAAATGGATTCAATGTCCACGAGGGATTCGGTTTTACCGTATCATGGTGAGAGTTAAGTAAAACGGTGGGCTTGCTTGCATCGAAATGCTTATTTCTTGCCCATATATTATTTTTCTTTCTGCGATAAGGAATATTTCTTTCTCGGAAAAATTCTTCGATAATAGCTGCTGTTTCATCTTCCTGTTTACTAAAAGATTCGGTCTGGATTAAATCTTTCAGCAATTCAATCTCATCATTTGTTAGTGTCTCAACCAGATTGGAATTTTGAATCATATATATTCTGTATGTTGTTGATGCAAAGTTAAAGAATAATTTGTGTTCCGCTTTGCCCTTGGGCTACTGCTTGTTGTAATTCATCGGCATGGCAGATAATTACTTTCGAAACACCTTTTTGTAAAGCAGCAAAGGCATTATCCAATTTCGGAATCATTCCCGCATTAATTGTTCCGTTAGCCTTATATTCGGCGTAGCTTGGAGGCGTCAAAGTCGGAATCACCGAGTCGTGATCTTCCGGGTCTGAAAGTACACCTTTTTTTTCAAAGCAATAAATTAAGTGTACCTCAAAATGATTCGACATGGCTACTGCCACCGATGATGCCTGTGTATCTGCATTGGTATTCAGGATGTTTCCGTCTTTATCAAAAGTTAAAGGGGCAAAGACCGGAGTCAGTTGGTTATCAATAAAATTCTTGATAATGGCATCGTTTACTTTTTCTACATCTCCTACGTAGCCATAGTCGATTTCTTTTACCGGGCGCTTTTTTGCTAATATTACTCCCGCATCGGCACCAGTAAGTCCGATAGCATTACAATCTAATGCCTGTAGCTGAGCCACAATCTGCTTATTTACCAAGCCTCCATAAACCATTGTCACGACCTCTAGCATAGGTAAGTCAGTAATACGGCGACCCTCTACCATTTTGGTTTCCACATCCAGCTTTACTGCTATTTTGGTAGCAATTTTGCCACCACCATGAATCAGTGCCTTGGCATCAGAGAGTGCCGAAAAGTCTTTGAGAAATTGAGCTAAAGCCCGTGGATTGTCTATGACATTCCCACCGATTTTTATAATGTTAAGTTTTTGCTTCATTTATTGGTTATATTTGCCAGTAGAGGTTGATTGGAAAGTTATTATAAAAATTAATATTTGATAAGACCCTATCCCCAACCCTTCCCCAACAATGGGGAAGGGGGGTAGAAGTCCCTCTCCCCATCAGGGAGAGGGATTTAGGGTGAGGAATTTCAACTAATCCCCAAAATTACACATGAAATTAGAAACTCTAAGCATTCATACCGGAAATCATGGCGAACCGAGTACCGGAGCCGTTGTACCACCCATTATTCTATCTACTACTTTTGAGCGTGCCGAAGATGGAACCTTTGTAGAAGGAAGAGATATCTATGCCCGTGCGTCTAATCCTAACAGACGAATGTTAGAAGAGAAACTGGCCGCTTTGGAGGGCGGAACGGATGCTATCGCTTTTTCATCAGGACAAGCGGCTACCATGAGTGTTTTTCATGCCTTGGGTACCAATAGTCATGTGATTTTGCCGGATGATATTTATTATGGTACCAGATACATGATAGAAAGCTTGTATTCGCATTGGGGTATGACCTGCACACCTGTAGATATGACCGATATTAACCAGATAAAAAAGGCTATTAAGAAGAATACTAAGCTAATCTGGATAGAGACTCCTTCAAATCCAAGTCTTAAAATAACCGATATTCAGTCAGTTGTAAAACTGGCTAAATCTAAAAATATCCTGACGGGCTGTGATAATACCTGGGCAACACCTTATTTCACAAAGCCTTTTGATTTTGGGGTAGATATTATCATGCACTCAACCACCAAATATTTTGGAGGGCATTCAGATATACTAAGTGGTTGTATTATTGTGAATGATAGTCTGCCACAAGACCTGAAAGCTAAAATAAGAAATTTCCAGACTACAGGTGGGGTGATTCCTTCACCTTTTGATTGTTGGTTATTGTTCCGTAGCCTTGCCACCTTTGCAGTTCGCATGCCTGTGCATGGGCAGAATGCCATGAAACTGGCTACTTTCTTAGAGAGCTATCCGCAGATAGAAAAAGTAAATTATCCGGGACTGAAAGCTAACGAATATTATAGGGTAGCTAAAAAACAAATGAAGAACGGTTTTGGAGGCATGATGTCAATTCTGGTAAAAGGTGGACAAGAAGCTGCTTTGAAGCTGACTTCAAATTTAAAATTGGTTAAACATGCAACAAGTTTAGGCGGAGTTGAGACTTTAATAGAACATCGTAAATCGGCGGAGGGAGCACATTCGGTGAGTCCTGATAACTTGCTCCGGATTTCGGTAGGTATCGAAAACATTGATGATTTAATCGAAGATTTCAGACAAGCCTTAGAGAAACAATAGGCTTTGCGTGCCTCCATTCAATAAAATAACCCATTATGGGTTAAATAAAACTCGAACCAATTCGTTTATTTCGCAGTTTACATAGTTTATATTACTGTCGATACAGATAATTTTACTTTAACCAGAATAGATTTGTATTTCAAAAAAAACTAAACATGAAAAAAATACTTTTTGCTTTTTTCTTATCTCCTTTTTTTCTTCTTCAATCCAACGCACAAGAATTAAAAACTAAACCAAACTGGCAGAATCTTGATTTTGAAAAAGACGGTGTTCGTGGTATGAGTGTTGAACGTACCTATCAGGAATTATTGAAAGGCAGAACTTCTAAAACAGTGGTGGTAGCCGTAATTGACGGTGGTACGGATGTGAACCATGAAGACCTGAAAGATAAAATATGGGTAAATGCCAAAGAAGTGGCAGGCAATGGCAAAGACGACGACAAAAATGGTTTTATCGATGATGTTAACGGCTGGGATTTCCTTGGTGGTAAAGATGGACAAGACGTGAACCATGAGCAGGTGGAGATAACCCGTATGCTGAAAAAATCCAAAGATAAATTCGGTACTGAGCCTTCTAAAAAACTGATTCGCAAGAATCAGACTGAGTATGATTTGATGGGCAAATTGCAGAAAGAGTTTGAAGAGAAACGTGCAGAAGCAGAACAATATGCTCCTTTCTATGCACAACTCTATAAAAACTATACGGAGTCAGAAGCCATTTTAAAGAACTTTCTGAAAGTGGAAACGCTGACTAAAGAGAGTATTACAGGCATAGACGAAAATAACGTTGACCGCAGTGTAAGAGCTGCTAAGCGTACATTAGAAAAATTCATGGAATTAGGTGCTACAGGTAACGATATTAAAGAAGCGGTAGAGCACTACGAAAGTGAGTTGAAATATAATTATAACCTTGATTTCAATGCCCGCACAGTAGTAGGAGATAATCCTGATAAATTGCAATATGGTGAGTATGGTAATAATGAAGTAACCGGCCCTGATGGTATGCACGGCTCGCACGTAGCAGGTATTATCGGAGCTAATCGTAATAATAATCTAGGGATTCTGGGTGTGTGTGATGATGTAAAACTAATGATTGTTCGTACTGTACCAGATGGTGATGAAAGAGATAAAGACGTAGCCAATGCCATTCGCTATGCGACTGATAATGGCGCTCAAATCATCAATATGAGTTTCGGGAAACCTTATTCTCCTGAGAAAAAATGGGTGGATGATGCCGTGAAATATGCACAATCGAAAGGGGTTTTATTAGTGGCTGCGGCAGGTAATGATAATCTGGATATTGATGTAGATGTACATTACCCGACTGCTACTTATGAAAACGGACAAAAAGCAGAAAACTGGATTTCGGTAGGTGCTTTATCGTGGAAAAATGCGCCTGATGCCGTAGCTGAATTCAGCAACTATGGTAAAAAAGGGGTTGACGTATTTGCACCGGGTGTTGATATTTATTCAACAGTTCCTGGCTCTAAATATGAAGAGAAAAGCGGTACAAGTATGGCTGCTCCGGCTACTACAGGTGTAGCGGCTTTGTTGAAATCATATTTCCCTGAGTTAACAGCCGCACAAATCAAAAAGATTATTCTGGAATCTTCGGTAAAAGTGCCTGATTTCAGAGTATACAAACCGGGGTCCAAAGAAATCGTGAAATTTGAAGATTTGTCGTCGACGGGTGGGATTGTGAATGCCTACAATGCTGTGAAGATGGCAAAGGAAATGATGAAAGTAGAATAACAAATGTTTTAATCCATATTCAAATCCGCGGTAGTCTTCTACTGCGGATTTTTTGTTTTCTCGGAATGATATGATTGTCGGAGAGTATATAAGGGTAATATGTCTTATTTCTTCTTATTTTGTTGATTAGGGCAACATATTAAGGTATGATGGATTAAAAGAAAGGTTGAGCAAATATGAGTTTAAGATAAGAAATAGTACTAACCTGATTTTATACAAAAAAAGAAGCCGAAGCATTAGCTTCGGCTTTCTTACTTTATGGAAAATAGCAACAGAATTAATTAATTCTTTCCGCTGGTTTGAACACCTGTAGGCTGATTTTGTTTCGCTTGTTGCATTGGGTTAGGACCTTGTTGGAAACCTCTTTGCTTGAAAGCCTGGAATTTGGTTGGTTGTTCAGGCTCACGTGGGAATGCATTATTGGCTGTATCAATATCTGCCGTTTCATAGAATGGGTCAAGGGTAAACTTGGCTACTTTTTTAGTTGTAGGCAATGTTTTCTTGATTTCTTTGTCATTCACACGCCAGATTTCAGCCGGAATTCTTACGATTTCACTGGTACCATCCTCATAATCCAGTTTCACAATAACAGGCATTGGTAAACCACCTTTATTTTTGATTTTCAAAACGTAGAAGTTTTTACCTTCTTCCAACATCTTACGTTCGTCATCCGACAGACTCGCTCTGTATTGCTCTGATTTTTGTCTATCAGCTGCCGTTACTGCATATCTGTCATACGAGTTGTAGAAGTCTCTCATCGTAGAGTCAGCTTCAACAACTGTTTGTTTAATATCGGTTTTGTTACGGATATTGCTCAAAGTTTCACGTTTTGCATTAGCATCTGCTTTATCAGCTGCTTTTTTAGCAACCGGGTCTTGTGTGTCTATTGAATACCACTCTACCTCTGCCAAATCCTGATCAACAGGCTCTACACCATAGAACCAGCCTTTCCAGAACCAATCCAGATCAACACCTGAAGCATCTTCTAAAGTACGGAAGAAATCGGCAGGTTGGGGTGATTTGAAAGCCCAACGACGTGCATATTCTTTGAAAGCATAGTCAAACAACTCACGACCCATAATGGTCTCACGCAACATATTCAAACCCGTAGCAGGTTTGGCATAAGCATTTGGTCCTAATGAGATTACGTTATCAGAGCTGGTCATGATAGGCGATAGCTGCGACTTATCGGTTTTCATATAAGGCACAATATATTGTGGCTCGCCTCTACGCGATGGGAAGTTACGATCCCACTCCTGCTCGGCTAAATATTGGCAGAAAGTATTCAAACCTTCATCCATCCAAGTCCATTGACGTTCGTCAGTATTCACAATCATCGGGAAGAAGTTATGGCCTACTTCGTGGATAATTACGCCAATCATACCTGCTTTGGTTTGCTCAGAATAAGTACCATCAGCTTCCGGACGACCACCATTAAATGAAATCATCGGATATTCCATACCACCACCTGCCGTTGCATGGCAAGAAATAGCTACAGGATAAGGATATTGGATGGTACGGTTACCGTAGCTTCTCAAAGTATGCTCAACTACTCTGGTTGAATATTGTCCCCAAAGTGGATTTCCTTCTTTAGAATAGAAAGACATCGACCAGATTTTACGACCGTTGTTGTATACATCTGTTTGCATAGCATCCCAGATGAATTTACGAGAAGAAGTAAAGGCGAAGTCACGTACGTTAGCCGCTTTGTAAATCCAGGTTTTTTTGCCGGTTGGCTTGCCCTTCTCGGCTGTTTCTGCTTCTGCCTGTGTTACTATTAATACAGGCGTTTTTGAGTTTTTCGCTTGTTCCCAACGTTTCAATTGCGTTGCTGATAATACTTTGTCATAGTTCTGGCACTCACCTGTAGCGCCTACTACGTGGTCGTTAGGTACGGTGATTTCTACTTTATAATCACCAAAAGGTAATGTAAACTCACCCTGACCCAGGAATTGTTTGTGTTGCCAGCCGTTTACATCGTCATACACCGCCATACGAGGAAACCAGTGCGCAATGAAGTAATTATAGTTACCATCTTTAGGAAAATACTCCAGGCCTGAACGGCCGTAATATTCGGTAATATTATAATTCCAATCAATACGGAAAGAGTATGTTTGTCCTGTTTTTAAAGGAGTAGGTACTTCAATACGCATCATGGTATTGTTGATGGTATAAGTCAGATCAGCTCCGGTTTTGGCATCTTTTACTACTGTAATTTTGTAGCCGTATTCTTTATTGCCAGTGATAGTTGATCTTACAGAACTTGGTGAGTTAATACCCTGAATAGCACCAAAAGACATCTGATTGTTTTCTATACCACCAGTTTTTGTCAGGGCATTGATAGAAGTCTTTTCAAATAAATTCTGGTCTAATTGTAACCAGATATAACGCAATTCGTCTGGTGATTTGTTGGTATAGGTAACTACCTCTGTACCAATAATGCGCTGATTGATGTCGTCTAACTCTACTTTTATATCGTAGTCAGCTTTTTGTTGCCAGTAATCTTTACCCGGGGCTCCCGAGGCTGTGCGATAGGTATTAGGAGTTGGCAACTCTGTACCCATCTGCTCGAAGCGGGTATTGGCATTGTATTGCGTAGTGGCAGGTTGTTGCGCAAACGCTGCAAGGCCTGTCAAAAGACAGAGCAGAAGAATGGTGTTTCTCATTGATATATGATGAAGGGCTTAATAATTAACAAAAATATAAAAAAAGCTTAAAGATTGACATTAAAAATGCCTCTCTTATCTATTTTGGAGACGTTTCTTAATTTATTTCCGACGAATCTTTGGTAAAACGGCTATTACGGCAATTTCAATATTGGCTCCTCCGGGTAAATTGGCGACACCAATTGTTGTGCGGGCCGGGAATTTTCCGTTGAAATACTGACCATATAATTCGTTTACTCTGGCAAAATTAGCGAGGTCTTTCAGATAGATAGTCGTATTCACAATATCTTCCATTCTGGCCCCTGCAGCTTCTACAACGGCTTTGATATTTTCCATAGCCTGTGTGGTTTCAGGGTCTATACCGCCTTCTACTAATTTACGGGTCCGAGGATTCAGACCTATTTGTCCGGCTACATAGAGCATACCATTGGCTTTTACGCCCTGGCTATAAGGAGCAGTGGGTATAGGGGCTTGTTTAGTCTCGACAATTTCTTTGTTTTGTCCAAAAGCTAATGAAGTAGAAAGGGCTAAAAAGCCAAGCAGTATAAGTTTGTTCATGTGTTTTTGATTTGTGCATGCAATTTTCTAAATTTTGTACGGGAAATCAAAACAAGAAAACAGATAAGTCAGAGAAAGAAGTGATTTGCCCAATTCCTTTACATCATTTCGATATTGTATTTCGTTTTAATTTTAGATATTTGTCAGGATATAAGCTATTTACTCTTTAATTTTAGAAGAAAAACCACCTTTCTGATGCGGATTTTAATTGCCGATGACCATGAAATTTTTTTAGATAGTCTTTCGCTATTAATCGCGACATTTAACGATGTTGAGGTGGTGGGGAATTGTAAAAATGGGGCAGAGGTGATTAACTTCATTAAGCACGATGAAATAGATTTATTAATTACCGATTATCGGATGCCACAGATGTCGGGCATTGAACTCACTATTTTCCTTCGACAAAATCACCCGAAAATTAAAGTTCTGATGTTATCAGTTTCAGAAGAAGCCGAAATGATTCGTGAAGCTTTTCAGGCAGGAGTATGGGGCTATATGATGAAACGCGCAGGTAAAACAGAACTACAAAAAGCTATACAAACGATTTCAGAAGGACGGAAATATTTTAGCGAATCAGTGGTTTTTGAATTGATGCGATTGGGTCTGACTGATAATATCCCAAAGGAAGAAGTCCCGAACGAATTTAACCAACTGACAGAAAGAGAAATGGATATTATCCGACTGCTTGCCAACGAATTATCTTCTGTTGAAATTGCAGAAAAACTGTTTATTGCTCCTAAAACAGTAGAAACCCACCGGCATAATATTCTAAAGAAACTGAATGTTAAGAATACCGTCGGTATCATTAAATATGCCATTAAAAATGGTTTGGTAGATTGATGTCAGAATGCTTTTAAACAGGTATTTCCAATTGTACTTCTGTGCCTCCATCATTCTTGATTTTTACATTTCCTCGTAAAGACTCAATCCGTGAATGGATATTTTTTAAACCCAAAGTATCAAAACCATTAGCCCGATTATCAAAACCTTTCCCATTATCCTTTACTGAAATTTTTAACAACTTTTCTTCTTTGATGATAGAAATAATGGCATTCTTAGCCTGAGCATGTTTCAGAATATTGTTAACCAGTTCGAGAATCGTACTGTAAATTTCATATTCGATGCGTGGAGAAAGATTTACATGCTTTGTCTGAATCTGTGTATCAAACTGTGTTTTGCCAATCAGATTCAACATTTTAACCAGATTTTCGACTGCCACAATTAAACCATATTTTTCAAGCTCTTCCGGAAGAAGATTATGCGAAACCAATCTTATATCTGAATAGACTTCGTTGATGAACCTCAGCGTTGAGTCATAGTTTTTTCGTTCTTTTTCTGTGAAATTTTCATTTTCCAGCAACTCTACACGCATCTTTACACCCAGAATCTTATTTGAAATATTATCATGCAGTTCAGAAGCCATGCGTTTACGTTCCATCGTTTGCCCTTGTAACAAAGCTCCCTGAATCTCCTGATTTTTCTTACGAAGTTGTCTATTAACAAAAAACACATATCCTACCACGCCTAAAATCAATAAACCACCAATCGAAAGGAAATTCCGGGTTTGGGTAAGTTGTTGATTTTCTAATGCCTGTATCTGGTTTTTTTGTTTCTCATCTTCATACTTTAATTGCCATTCCAGATACTGCCCTAAAGCCTCTTTGTGTTGAATATCCTGTTCATAGAGCTGCATCTTTTCAAAATAGGCCAATGCTTCCTGTGGCTTGACAAGATTCTTATAGGCCTCATAAAAAATCTTATTCAAGGCATAATCGAAAGTAGGTAACTTCATGCTTTTGAGAGCCTGCTCACCTATTTTAGCTTCGTTGATAGCATTCTGATATTCCTTTTTTTCGAGATAATAATTACCAAGAGATAAACCATTATTCGTTAAAAAATACTTAT
>CBIHRH010000136.1:0-9665 GCA_966212365.1 uncultured Emticicia sp.
GCGTGCCTGCAGGTGTACCTATTGAAATGACATGTGTCCGCTTCTTGCCATTGAACATCACAAACGAACGTATCAATTCAACCTGACTGGTTGGTGTAATATCAATTTCACCCACGGCCTGTGGCGATGGGAGAGAAGTCTCAGCATGCAAAGCATACGGTCTGATTTCCGGCCCTGCGGCAAATAAGCCTAATTCGGCTTTCCACCATACTTTGTTGTAGCGTAGTTCAAACGGGTGTTTACCTTTTTTCAGGTCTATAAAGGCCGCTCTTGGTTTTCTGTAGCTTTCGCCACTTTCCATAGGTAATACATCTTTGCCATCCACTTTTAATGAGCCTTTTCCTGCATAATCAGCAATTAATGAATAGCTGCCATCTTTCTCCACATCAATATTCCCTCTGAAAATCAACAGGAAACGATTGAAGCCTGCCCCGAAATCTTTGGTTAGTGTAGTTGCCGTACCTTTATCGTTAGGTGTATCCTTTTTCGGCGCAAACTGCTGATTCCAGTCCCAGGTTTCGTACATTTCATAGTTCAAGTCAGTCAGTTTTATAGGCTTTTCTTTGCTGTATTTCAAATACTGAACATTTCTTACGGCCACCGTGCCACTCTTGTTTTCAAATGCCAGCGGGCCTTCGTTCGTGCCTGTAGTTGGTATCACATACCCCTGATGAATCAACACACCATTCAGTGTTACTTTTTCTATGATTAACGAGCCACCGAATGAGGCATCAGAGAAAGTTACTTCTACATTCTGCCATAGGCCAACTGCCTTACCCGCATTTTGCTCAGGCAATTGCAAAGTGCCGTCTGGTCTGATGATAGCGCCTGTTGCACGGGTATTGCTCAATACAATGCCGTGGCGGCCCTGAATATAAAAAACACCATCGCTGCTATTGCCCAGTAGAAATTCAAATCTTACTTTGGCATCGGCAGTAATAAGCTTTGAAGTGGTTTTGCCGGGGGTGTTCGAGAATAGGATTTTGTTGCCGGCAGTGAAACCTGCTTTCTTGCCGAATGGATTATCGACACTTCCGGCTTGTTTCCAGTTTCCTAAATCCCAATTGTCGGTTGGTAATTGATTAAGCGGAAAATCTTGTGCAAATACTTGAAAACAAAGAAATAATGCCCCAAAAACAGGCAATAAGCGTAGGTTCATGGTTGAATCTGTTAGAGTTGGGGAAACTGTTTATTTAAGTTTTTAACGCCAAAAAGTATTATTTTTTGCGAAACAAGATTAGCTTAAGCAGTTTCTTTGTACAAAACTAGGCGATTAACTGTATTTTTTACAATTAAAATTGAAAAAACTTTTTGAGGGTTAACGAAACAGTTTTGTACTTTTGTCGAGAATTAATGAAACCAAAGCATTTTATGTCGAAACCAACTTTATTGATTTTGGCGGCCGGAATGGGTAGCCGCTATGGAGGTATTAAACAATTGGATAAGTTTGGCCCCAATGGTGAAACAATTATCGATTATTCATTAAACGATGCTATCAAAGCCGGATTCGGTAAGATAGTATTCATTATCAGAGAAGAACTTAGAGAAGATTTTCAGGAAATATTCGGGACTAAATTAGAAGGTAAAATTGATTACGATTTTGCTATTCAGAGCGTACAAAGCTATGTGCCTGCTGAATTGGGCACTATTGAGCGCACTAAGCCCTGGGGCACAGGCCATGCCGTATTATGTGCATGGGAGCAAACCAGCACCCCTTTTGCAGTGATTAATGCCGATGATTTTTATGGCTACGAAGGCTTTAAAATCATGGCCAATTTCTTGTCGACCAATTCAGATGAAACCTGCCACGCCATGGTAGGTTACCAGATTAAGAACACATTATCTGAAAACGGTTCGGTATCAAGAGGGGTATGTGAACTGGATAAAGACGGTTTCTTAGAGGTAGTAAGTGAGCGCACCAAAATTTATCGCCAGCCAAGTGGACAGATTGTATTCGAAGAGGGCGATAAGTTCACTAATCTGGAAGAAGATACTATTGTATCGATGAATTTCTGGGGTTTTATGCCTAACGTATTCCCGGTTATCAACGATATGTTTAAGGAATATTCTGCCAAAAATATCAATTCTCCTAAAGCAGAATTTTATATCCCTACCGTAATGACATATCTTATTCAGAATGACTTAGGTAAATGCAAAGTATTCTCGAATGAGTCAGAATGGTTTGGTGTAACCTACCCGGAAGATAAACCAACCGTTACCGAAGCGCTGAGAAAATTGCATGAGGTTGGGTTGTATCCGGTTGAGGCTTGATTTAAACTATGTTTGTTAAAGAAATAATTGTTCTTGTGTAGAGACAGGGACTAGGCGTCCCCGCATTGCCCTGTCTCTACTTTAGCATATCTTTAGGGATGGCATTACATGAAACCTAATAATTCAAAGAACTTTTTCCCTTTAACCATGTAAATGTACCCACAGTCTTATGCATAGTATATGAATATCACTTATCGTAAAGCCACCCTTGCCGATATACCCGATTTAGCAAGATTAAGGATTGTATTTTTAAAAGAAGTACAAAGTCTTGAAACACATCTGATAAGCGAAGAAAGTCTGAATGATATCTTACGAGACTTCTTTCGGCAAAACTTAGCAAACGATGAAATTGTAGTATGGGTAGCCGAAGTTGATAATGAAATCGTCTCAACCAGTGGCCTCTGCTTCTCTAAAATCATTCCGGGCTTTACTTTATTAGATGGCCGTGTGGCCTATATCATGAATATTTATACATTGCCCGAATGGAGGAAAAAAGGCATCGGCAGACAGATTTTTCATTATATTCTTGAAGCGGCTAAGGAGCGGAATTATAAGCGTGTGCTTCTACATGCTACGGAGGACGGTAGACCTATTTATGAGAAATTTGGCTTTAAGGCAACGAACGATGAGATGGAGTTGAGGTTGTCTTGAACTATGATTTAACTGATTGACCTGATTTCTCTGATGATAATTAGGGTTAATGATTGATAATCTGTTGTTAATGCTTTAATCATCGATGTATTGGAAGAAAATTTATCAGTATCAACCTGTAATTCAGGTAAATCAGATAAATCATAGTTCAAGACAAAAATAACCACTAAAAACCAACCTATTATGCTAATAATCGACGCACACCTTGATATGGCCATGAATGCCATTGAATGGAATAGAGACTACCGACGTTCGGTAAAAGAAATCCGTACAATGGAGAAAGACATGACCGATAAAATTGATCGGGCCAAAGGGGTAGTCTCATTGCCCGACCTACGCAAAGGCAAGATTGCAGTGGTTGTTGCCACCCAATTGGCCCGCTTTAGCGAAAGCAATGGCAATATGCCCGGCTCCGGTTGGAACTCTCCACATCAGGCCTGGGCTATGACACAGGCGCAGGTAGCCTGGTATCAGGCAATGGTTGAAGCTGGTGAAATGGTGCAGATTACAAATACATCCCAATTAGATGGCCATATCGCTTTATGGGAAAACACAGCTATTGATGATGCTACCAAGCCCGTGGGTTTTATCCTGAGCCTGGAAGGTGCCGATTCTTTGGTAAATTTATCTTACCTTGAAAAAGCCTATGCCTATGGTTTGCGCGCCATTGGCCCTGCGCACTATGGCCCCGGACGCTACGCCCCCGGCACTGGCATGACAGGCGGACTCACCAAAGAGGGTAGGGAGCTGGTAAAAGAAATGGATAAACTCGGTATGGTGCTCGATGCTACCCACCTGACAGACGAGGGCTTTGATGAAGCCTTAGACCTTTTTCAGGGACAGGTGTGGGCAAGCCACCATAATTGTCGCACACTGGTACCGCACCAACGCCAGCTAAATGATGAGCAAATAAAAAGACTGGTAGAAAGAGATGCCGTAATTGGCGGTTGTCTGGATGTATGGATGCTCAAACCCGGTTTGACACAAAGAAAAATAAACCCTCGCGAGATAGGGGCAAATCTGGAAGTATTAATTAATCATTATGACCATATCTGCCAGATGACGGGCAATAGCCTGCACATTGCCATTGGTAGTGATTTGGATGGAACTTTTGGTACCGAGCAGTCCCCTTATGATTTAGACACCATTGCTGATTTACAAAAATATCAGCACCTGCTAGCCAAGAGAGGCTATTCAAACGCTGATATTGAAAATATTTTTCATAAAAACTGGCTAAGAGTCATGCGCAAAGCATTGGCTTAACTTTTGGCAGAAGTTTGAGGAGGTTGCTCTTCAAACTTCTTCAGTTTTCTTCTTGAAACAAAAATCCTTTCTCCGGTTGATAAATACGCCCAGTTCCCTTCTGTATTTTTTTCAAATTTAGTCAGATACTTCAGGTTCAGCAATGTGCCTCTATGCACACGCGAGAAATCGCCCATATCCAGCAATTGTTGTTCATAGATTTTCATTGTATGCGACGACATGAATTGCTTTCCGTTGCTCAGATAAAATCTGGTGTAGTTTTCAAAACTTTTCAGATAAACTACATCATCGGCTGGGATGCATTTTTTCTTGTGGTCGAACCACAACAGGTTCGATTCTTTGAATAATTCGGTTCTAGTTTTCATGATTCAAAAGGGATTTTAAAGGCATATATATTCATATTTATTGGTTTGTGTGGTGCTTTTGCGGATTCCCGGGACTAACAAGACAAAAGTCGCATATTAAATATTGTCTGTCAATCACGGTAAACCGTGATTTATTAATACAGGTTTTCCTGTAGAGAGCTTTTGAAGGGGTGGGCATATCAACAAAGCCAATATGCCTCAGGGTATGATTCAAATAATAGAATGACTAATTGCAATAAGGGTTATTAGATTTAATTGACACCCTCCCGCCGGAAGCAGGCGAAAACTTTGTTCCAGATTTAAGCAGTACTTTTTTAGCCTGAAAGAATTGTATGGCTGTACCATTGACTGTATAAGTAGGACTCCCATCTGATACATAAACCATATCCCGGGCTAAGGTATAGCCTGTGCCGCTTGATACGGTATAGTTGCCAAAAACCGGAGTATAAAGAATATCATGAGCCGCAAGTGGCGTTAGTGACGCATCAGTTGTTAAAAACGTTCGCATACGGTCACCTTGTTCGTTAGTAAAAATGCTTCGGCAAGGTCTTTCACCATAACCCATCATATTTGTTGTCATAGGAGTGTAGGTTACATTGCAGGCATCTTTCCCGCCGCCAGTATAAACACAGGAGGTATTTACGCCGCCGTCGTCGTCGGCAGGAGTATCACATAATACATCTCCTGCTGTGGCACAGTTCTGACAAGCTCCCGAACGGGCAACATTCTCATAGTTGGGATTACCGTTCGCATCTTCATGCTCAAAGGTATGATAAAGCCCCAGACAATGTCCCATTTCGTGTCCGAGAGTAGAGATATTATCAAGGCTTGCAATAGCACCACCTGATAAGCTCAGATAGGTATTCGGGATTCCGTAAGCTGTACCATTGAGATTGGGTAATGAATAATGAATAAAAATATTGATAAAACCTGGTTCTCTGAAAGGAATTACCTCTGCGGCCTCCGTACTTTTTGTGTGGTCGTTCAGGTCAGAATTATTTATTTGTCTTATACCCCCCAATACAAAACAGATATTTTGTGGTTGATACTGGCTGGCCATATTCTGAATTTGCCTTAAAATATCCGCATCGGTTGCTCCACGATGCGAACCATCGTCATCGGCAAAAACAGTTACAAAGATTTTTACAGTAAACGGTGCATTGATGGCATTGGCTAGTTTGTCTTTCTGCTCCTGACTAAAAATGACGAGCTTGCCTGTTGGCTTAGTATCACAATCGATATGCTGAGCACTCAGCTTAGTATATATAAATGTTGTAAGCAGAAGAAATAGGAGTTTTTTCATGGCCTGATTAGTTTTGAGATTTAATACCAGCTAATTCTTTTTTCAACGCTTCATTTTCTTCTTCCACTTTTTTCAGTCTTTTGTTGATTTCTATCAGGTAAAGTGTCAGTTCTTCTATTTTTTCCATTTGCAGTTTACTCATATTGCCCACCGCCAACGATTTGTTTTCAATTTCCTCAGCCTTCGGGATATTCGGTAAATGCCCGTTGGTCTGAATAAAATTCTCTACTTCATGAAGTGGTTTTAAACGATATTCTGGTTTGAAAACATAATCAGGCCAGGGTGTAACCAGTACTTCCAGTTCGGTGCAGAGCACTTTGCCATCGACACTCATTTTATATCCAGCCGGAATAGTAGTATTCCCGAATTGAAATCTTTCGTCGGTAGTAATAGTAAAAGCAGGCTGACCATTATTGACAAATAGAGCTAATGGGTGATTAGAGAATGTTCCGAGCCAACCAAGGTTATAGCCAATATAAGTTCCTACCTGAACGCCTACATTATTGGCATGCACAATACCAGAGGCATTTCCGGTAGTATTTACCTGTAATTTATGAGCAGGCGCATTGGTACCGATGCCCACATTGCCTAAACCGGGTATATCGTTAATAATCACCTTGGCATTAGCTTTCCCACCTCTGATATACGTATCTTCGGTAGTACCATAACTGAAGTGTGAGGCATGCGTTGTGCCATATATAACGGCTGTGCCATTAGTTCCTGTTCCTCGCGCTACTTCCAGCGAACTTGTCGGGTCGTTCAGGCCAATACCCACACTTCCGCCCCCGGTCATTCTTACTCTTTCAGTAAATGCTCCGCTTCTACCTGTTCCGAACAGTATGTTTTCACTGGTAGAAGGTACAAATACCTGTAAAGCTGCCGACTGAATACCTAAACCATAATGATTGTCGGTAGCAGAAGTATTACCACCCCATAATGAAATCTTGTCTCCCACACCATTCGGGAATGTCAAGGGGTGTTTAGGGCTCATCGTACCGATTCCCATTTTAGTATTCACCAGGTCGAAGCCAAATTTCCAGCTAGAAACGGTACCCATACCAAACAAACCGAATATATCATCATTAAACATCCCGGTAAATGCCCCCTCGGTATCTGTAGATTTATTATACCAGATACCTGCGGTTTCGCCTTCATTATGTTTTATGCGGGTTCTCCCTTTCACATCCAGCCAATAAGCCGGAATATATCCACCCACGCCTACTTTCCCATCGGTATTAATGACAAACTGCTGATTACTGTTATTAGTAGCAAATCTTAATGGGTGATTAGAGTGTGTCTGAATATATGCCGAACCACTATTGGTATAAGTTCCAACCCTTACAGTACCCGAACCATCTATCTGTTCAATGCCTATTCCTGTTTTCTTCGTAATGATACTGGATTGGTCGGTTGAGTTCGGCACTATTTCAACTGACTGCCCTAAAGCCGAGGCAGATATAAAGAGTAGTAATAGAAGTTTTTTCATGGTCGACTATAGTTTAATAATTGTATATTTTGGTTGAGCAAAACTCCGACATTATCCAATAGTTGTCAATTACGGAAAACCGTTATTTGCTTCACGAAAAACCTTGAATTTTAAATAAACCGCTTGCTTATAAGAAGAATCAAGTAATTTTATGGAGGGTTCGATAGAATAAGTCTTATCATACCTTTAGGGTAGGTAAATAACATTCTACCAAATATTATTTGCCTACTCTAAAGGTATGACGGGATTTTAAATGCCTGTTTTCCTACCGATATATCTTCCTTATGGGACTTAACTCGCTGAATTTATGTTAAAAAATACCGATTGGAATAGAAGGTGGGTAAACTATTAAAGAAAATACCTCTATATTTGATGAAAATATAACACAGAAACTATGGTAAAATGGGTAAAAGTTTTTGAGACACCCAATGTTTTTAAAGCTGAACTCCTCAAGAATGAATTGCTTACCCACGAAGTGATGGCTGTAGTTTTGAATAAAAAAGACCGCAATTATCTCTGGGGGTGGTGCGAAATACAGGTACCCGACCACCAGGAGGATATTGCCAAAGTGATTATCGATATATTTAACCAAAATGACTCAGAAACTAAACCAACTCTCTAATCTTACTCAACGAATCATTGCTGCTGTTATCGGTGTGACAATTATCCTGACCGCTGTGCTCTATAATGAATGGACATTCTGGATTTTGTTCCTGGCTATCAGTGTACTCACCCAAAGGGAATTCTATAAATTATTAAAACTGGATGCTAATCTCCCACTTACATTCTACGGCACGTTCTGCGGTATTGTACTCAATGCCCTTACCTTCTTTGTCGAGAAAGACATGATTCCGTTTAAGTTTTATTATCTCATTGTGCCTTTGCTCACCACCACATTTTTCATCAAACTCTATAAAAAGAAAGATTCCAAGCCATTTGCCAACCTTGGGTACACTTTTTTAGGGATTATTTATGTGGCCGTACCATTTGCCTTAATCAACGAACTGGTACTGACTGATAGAGGCTATGAACCGAGATTATTATTGGGTTGTTTGTTTATTTTATGGGCTAATGATACAGGGGCTTATTTTGCCGGAAGGTTCTTAGGCAAACGCAAATTATTCGAGCGCGTATCTCCCAAAAAGACCTGGGAGGGCTTTTTCGGAGGGGCAATATTGGGTTTGATTATAGCGTTTATATTAACACGGTACTTCGACTGTATTCTGCCCTGGCAATGGTACGGAATCGCCGCCATTATTTCTGTTACAGGCACCCTCGGAGATTTGGTAGAATCATTATTTAAGCGTAGTATTGCTATCAAAGATTCGGGAAGTGTGATTCCGGGGCATGGTGGATTTCTGGATAGATTCGATGGACTTCTACTTTCGATGCCTTTTATAGTTACGTTCTTAAAGATTTTTGCCTAATCTTTTCTGAACCTGACTGATGGAAGAAAATGTTTTAAACTCTGTATGATTGTACCCTTATTGACTATACTATGAAAAGAAATCTTACATATCTGTTTGTTTTTATTTGCTTGGTAGCGAGCGAGTTATCGCACGCTCAGGGCGAAATAAAGAATATTACCTTTTCGGGTGTAGTCATTGATGGAGTAACCAAAGAACCACTACCAGGGGCTTATATTACCCTTCCACAAGCTGGTAGAGGTACACTTTCTAATAGCAGAGGATATTTTGCTTTATCAGTATTTCCCGGTGATACAGTGGTATTCAGTTATCTGGGTTTTAAGAAACAATTCCACGTGATTCCGAAGAAAACAGATGTAGATTATTCGGTATTTGTAGAGCTGCAACAAGACTCTAAATTGTTAAAAGAAGTTAAAGTTTATCCGTTCAGTACCGAAGAAGAATTCAAGCAGGCATTGGTAGATATGAAATTGCCGGATGAACGAGAAAGACAGATTCTGCGTGAAACTTATAGTGCTGAAAATATAGCCAAAATGGCCGCCGTTCATGGAATGACCTCCTATGATAATTTTAAGTATGGGCAAAACCAGTTTATCAAGCAGATAGAAAGCAGGGGGCAGGTAACCACCAACCCATTGCTGAACCCATTTTCATGGGCTAATTTCGTGAAATCGATTAAAAGCGGGGCATGGAAAGATAAATCATGGAAAGCAGGTGCCGAGGCCGCCCCAAGCGATAACGTAACCAGAGACCAGTATTTCAGAGATAATCTGAAGAAGAATAATTGATAGTTGTTTCTGATTGTTTCAGCGCAATATTCCCTGGCCCGTGCCTTCGACTGCGCTCAGGCACCGTTCATCGTTTTATGCAGACTCTCTCGTCAGAAATTTGGTCCGTTT
>CBIHRH010000137.1:0-9661 GCA_966212365.1 uncultured Emticicia sp.
AACGTTCGAATATCTTATTTAACTGCTCTTTAGTCATGCCTATACCCTTATCGGCAATGGTTATTTTCAGGAAGCCTTCTTCGTTTTCGGTCTTAATGGTAATCTCTGGGTTTTCCGGTGAATACTTATTGGCGTTATCAAGCAAGTTATAGATAATATTAGTTACATGTACGTCATCTGCCTCTATTTCAGGGTTTTCAGCGTCCAGTTCCAGATTCACTGTACCATTTTTTTGCTCAATCTGTACACTCAGGTTGTGCAAGACCTGCTCAATTGTTTCGTGGATATTTACCCTTTCCAGTTTCAACTTCACATCTCCTTTATCTAATAAAGCCATTTGTAAAACTTTTTCTACTTGCGTACCCAATCGGCGGTTTTCATCCTGAATAATATTCAGATAACGATTCATTTTGCTGCTATCTTTCTTCACTTCGTTGTCTTTCATTACTTCTACTGCCAAAGAGATAGTAGAAATAGGTGTTTTAAACTCGTGAGTCATATTATTAATGAAATCGTTCTTAATGGTTGCCAGTTTCTTCTGTTTCAACATTGTATTAACCGATGTATAGAAAATACCACCAATCATCAGAATCAAGAGTACAGAACTCGCAAAAACTGTCCACATATTACGAAGGATAAATCCTTGCGTATTTGGGAAGTGCACATATAAGTAATGATTTTGAGGCTGTAAGTCACTAGGGAAAAGCTGGGCTTTATAGGCATCTCTGACAAAATTCGGAATAGAATTTTCCGCAAAAGAAGCGAAAATCATATTCGAAGGATTCTTCACGATGTATTGATAAGGAATAGAAATACCTCTGCTCTTCAACTCTTTTTTCAATAATGTATCTAAAGAAATACGGTCGAGGCGTTCGTGTATATCTCTTGAGCCATGAATCACATCAGTTAATACATCTTTTACCAGCTCTGCTTTGTTTTTGGTGCGCTCCATGTTTTCCTGCTCAACCGTAGCTACCGGCTCTGATTTCGGCGCTTCAGCCACCTTCTTTTTTCTGGGTTTTGTATAAACTATATGCGAGCTATCAATCATTGGTGTAGTAAAGGTATAGCCAAAACTAAACCCGGTAGTATGCTCATCAATCCCATCAATACTTAATATCTGATGGTTTTCATTCATATTTTTATTCAAAACAAGTACCTGACGATTAAACTCCTTAATTAAATCTTCGGCCGTTTTCTGGCGCATCAGGTTGTTTCGCATCGGTTGGCTCAAATCTTCTACTGCCAGGTTTTGCTCCTCCAGCATTTCTTTGATCAAACCCATCTGACGGCCCGGAATTTCAAGCAAACGGGTAGCACCGAATACGTCAGTAACAGCTACGGTATTATTACTCCCTCTGCCTGCTCTTTGTCTTACTTTTGCCAGAGGTTCAGTCCCTTGCGGTGTATAATAAGTATTATATCCATTGTATCCTTGGGGCTGCACAGGGCTTTGTGGCGATTCGGGTGCAAAGATTACACCGAAATCTTCCGGGTGCTCAACTTTTACAGGTTTCAGAACGCGCTTCTTTTGTGTAATAGCCAGAAGCTTTTTCTGCTCCTCTATTTTCATTTTCTGATTAGCCAGAAAAATGATCTCCTGCTTCTCAATTTTCTTGACCGTTTCCTGCAAAGCATCGTTTACATTACGGTCAAACTGTTCTTGTCTGACAGAAATAGCATTTTCAATCCAATACCATTGAAAGGTAATTAAACCTATCATGGCAATGAGCATAAATATGATAATATTCCTGAAATTCATCTTCTGATACATTTACCTGTGACGACTCTTTCTAATAAAACAAACTTATTTCACGAAATTAACGCGAATCAAACAAAAATGTGTCTTATTTAACACTTTTTAACATCAAATGTTATCTTTGAGTTTATATTTTTAACCATTATTATTACTTTAGATTATGTTTAAATTTTGTTATTCTGACCGCGCGGCGGCCGCCGAAAAGTTCATTTTTTCCAGTTAGACAAGCGGATGCTACGCAGGCACATTTTGCAGATGTAGCCATCGGGTCGCCGAAGCGGCAGCTACATCGAAAAGATACAACGAGTATTGCTGAAAAAAATGAACTTTGCCGGTCGAATCATAATTTTTAAACATAATCTTCAATGCTTTGGCTACTATCAATAGGTTTTCTGATATGGTTGGTGGTGATTTTTAATTGGTTGTGGCAAAAAATTACTAACCGAAGGCCGGAGAGGTATCCCACACCACAGAATCGACAAAAAATAGATGCTTCAAAAAAGACATTAGTCTGTTTTGGAGATAGCAATACGCACGGTAATGTAAGTTATAATTGGGTAAGTGATTTAGGTCTAATATTTCAGGATTTACAGGTATTGAATGCCGGAGTTAATTCAGACCTGACTTATTCGCTGCTAGAACGGATAGATGACGTGATAGTCTGTCAACCTGATTTCATCACGATTCTCTCAGGAACTAACGATGTTAGTGCAAGTGTCAGTGAGGAGCTTGAAAGTAGTTTTAAACAAATTGGCCGGATTCCAAAAGAGATGAAGCCAGATTTTGATTTGTTTAAGAAAAACTATCTGGAAATCGTTCTCAGGATAAAAAAGGAAACCGAAGCAAAAATTGCTGTAATCTCGTTGCCTGTGATGAGTGAAGATTTAAGGCATGAGGCGAATATAAGAGCGGATAAATACAGTGAGTTTATTAAAGAACTGGCACAAGCTGAACAATTGACGTATCTGCCTTTGCGCGAAAAAGAGAAAGAATACTTACTAGCTAACCCCCGACCATTGAAACATACATTTGACGAAACCAATAAACTGCTGATATTCTCCATTATTAATCACTATATATTAGGTAAGGATTGGGATTATACAAGCAAGAAACATGGGTATCAGCTTACACCTGATAATATTCACCTGAATTCTGTTTCTGGAGGAATGCTTCGGGATTTAGTAAAAGATTTTATTGCAACAACCCAAAAGTAATTAACAACCCATAACCTATAATTTATGAAGCAGGTCTGTATAATTGGTGCAGGTTCTTCAGGAATGGTTGCCGCCAAAGTATTGAAAGAAAATGACGTAAGTTTCGATTGTTTTGAAAAAGGCTCAGACATTGGTGGAAACTGGCGTTTTAATAACGATAACGGCGTTTCATCAGCATATCGTTCTTTGCATATCAATACCAATCGTAAAGCTATGGCCTTTGCCGACTACCCGATGCCGGATGATTACCCGATGTATCCGCATCATACTCATATTATTCAATATTTTGAGGATTACGTAGCACATTTTGGCATTCGTGAATATATTAAGTTTAATACGATAGTGACAGACGTAAGCCAAAGACCTGATGGCTTCTCTTATACGGTTACGCTTAATAATGGGAAAACAGAAAATTATCAATATATAATTGTAGCTAACGGGCATCATTGGAAACCCCGCATGCCTCACCCCGCGTTTAAAGGTAATTTTACAGGCGAATCTTTCCATTCACACTATTATAAAGAATCAGCACAGGTTAGAGATAAAGATGTGTTAGTGGTGGGCATAGGCAACTCGGCTGTAGATATTGCGGCCGAAGCGGCAAGGCTTCATACCGGCAAGGTAGTTATTTCAACACGAAGCGGGGCACATATTACCCCGAACTGGATATGGAGCATGCCTTTTGATAATCTGGCAAATGCTTTTACGTCAAAATTGCCTTTGTCAATCCAACGATTAACCTTAAGTATCGTATTATGGCTGGCACGAGGGAGGCAGGAAGATTTCGGTGTGCCTAAGCCTAAGCGACCTTTATTAAGTGAGCATCCGACCTTATCGCAGGATTTATTATACCTTTCTGGTAGAGGAGCAATCAAGTTTAAACCGAATATAAAAGAGTTTCAGGGCAAAACGATTGTTTTTGAAGATGGCAGCAGCCAGGATTTTGATGTGGTGATTTATGCCACAGGGTATAAACTATCATTTCCGTTCCTGAAAAGCTATGTAGAGTTTGATGTAGAAGAGACAAATGATTTGAGGCTTTATAAAAGAGTTATTCATCCAAACTTTCCGAATCTTTTCTTTATCGGTCTCCTGCAGCCTTTAGGGGCTATTATGCCTTTGGCTGAATTACAGGCTAAATGGATAGCCAAGATTATCAAAGGCGAATGTAAACTGCCTCCAAAAGAAGAGATGCTGCGCTCAATCGAGGAAGATGCCAGAATACAACGTAAGCGTTTTGATGAATCACCCAGACATACCTTAGAAGTAGATTTCTTTGTATACAAAAGTGGCGTAGAAAAAGAAATGAAGCGAAAGAGTTAATAGACAGCAATATGCACAACGATTTTATTATTCATCAGCAACCATCAAAGAAAATCAGGCTAGGAGAGAAAGACTATCACTTTTTTAGTGGTACTTCTTATCTTGGGATGAATCAGGATGAAAACTTTAAACAATTATTAATAGAAGGGCTCCATCAATACGGCATGTCATTTGGCAGTTCTCGCAATGGGAATCTACAGTTGGCTATCTATGAAACTGCTGAAAACAAGATGGCAGCATGGGTAGGTGCCGAAAAAGCCCTTACAGTTTCGTCAGGTATGTTGGCAGGGCAATTGGTAGCTCAATATCTCAAGACGCAGCAGGTAATTTATTTCTACGCACCACAGAGCCACTCGGCTAACTTCCATGAGCCAATTGTTCAGTTGCCTGCCATGAGCTTTCAGGAATGGACAAAACAGATTGCAAAACAAATAAAAGAAACCAATGCCCCACATTCAGTTATTGTCTGCAATTCAACCGATGGTTTGCGGGCAACGGCCTATGATTTTGATTGGATACATGAGTTGTCAGATAATCAGGCTATTACCTTAATTATAGATGATTCGCATGGTTTAGGCATTACAGGAAAGAATGGTGCGGGAATTTTTCAGTATATTTCGGTGAAATCTAGTATAAGATTTATAGTAGTGTCGTCTTTGCACAAGGCGATGGGTATTCCGGGCGGAGTAATTTTTAGTGATGAAACTACGATTGAGACATTAAGACATACGGCCTTTTTTGCCTCTTGCTCACCCATTGCCCCTGCCTATTTATATGCTTATCTAAAAGCAGATGAAATCTATCAAAGGAATCTTGAACGACTGCTGACAAATATTGAGCGTTTCTCTTCACAATTAGAGGCGGCAAAATCCTTATTTAATTTTCAACGGGCCTACCCTGTTTTTTATACGGCGGCGGATGCGTTATATGATTATCTGTATAAAAACTATATTTTCATTTATAGCTTTGCCTATCCAATCAAAACAGGTAAACCCAATACAAGAATCGTGATAAGTGCCTGGCATGATGCAGAGCAGATAGATTTATTGGCCGAGAAATGTAATGAGTTTGCAGAGAAATATATTTAGCCACAAAGTACACAATGATATCACAAAGTTTCACAATAGTGTAACATAGGGCCTCTTGTGTACATTGTGGCAAATATTAACCAATTAACCAGATTTTGTCTTCTTCGTGGCCTTGTTCTTTCCATTCTACCAATACGCGTTGGCTATCAAGCGTATTTACTTTCATACCTGTATAGTCCGGTTGAATAGGGAGGTCTCGCACATAGCGGCGATTGATGAGGCAGAGTAGTTCAATTTTTTCTGGTCTTCCGAATGCCTGCATGGCATCGATAGCAGCACGAACCATGCGCCCGGTAGCCAATACATCGTCTATCAATATTACCTTTTTGTTTTCAATCACAAAAGGAACTTTGGTTTCATTGGGTTTAAGCGGTGTATCTCTTCTGCGAAAATCGTCACGATAGAAAGTAGCATCCAAATAGCCAAGTTTGATTGAAACGCCTGTTTCCTCCTTTAACTTCTGGTGAATACGCTCAGCTAAGAATATACCACGCGGTTGTAGACCCAGAATAACAGAGTTTGAAAAATCTTTATGGTTTTCAATCAGTTGTTGACATAAGCGGTTCAGCGTAATATCAAGAAGCGGATTGGCTAAAATAAGTCGTTTCATACAAAAATTGATAAATGATACCTGTGTGATTGCTATGGTAGCAACAAGATTCTCGCTAAATTTTCGGAACTTTGCCAACAAATTTATTGACATATTTTCTCATTCACTCATTCACTCGTTAAAAAAAATGAAATATCTCATTGCCGGGCTCGGAAACATTGGTCCTGAATATGCTTTTACTCGTCACAATGTGGGTTTTATGGTACTCGATCGTCTGGCGGCACAAAACGATTTCTCTTTTAAAATGGAAAGGCTCGCCTACACGGCCGAGTTTAAATATAAAGGTAAACAGATACATTGCATTAAGCCAACTACTTATATGAACCTGAGCGGTAATGCCGTGAACTATTGGTTGCAAGCTTTAAAGATACCTGTTGAGAACCTGCTGGTGATTTGTGATGATATAGCCTTACCATTCGGGAAGCTACGCCTGAAAACCAAAGGTTCGCATGGTGGACAGAACGGATTAAGGAATATTGAAGAAAAATTAGGCACCCAGAATTATAATAGATTGCGCTTCGGAATCGGCAATAATTTTCATGCCGGAAGGCAGGTAAATTACGTTTTAGAGCCTTTCAGTGAAGACGAAATGAGCCAATTGGTCGCAAGATTAGACCGGGCAGACGACATAATTACCAGCTTTTGTAGCATTGGGGTAGAGAGAACAATGAATTTTTTCAACGAATGATTGTACTTTTTAAAGAATTTTTGAGTTGATTAACTTTGGAATAATATGTAAGTTGTATTTTTCTAAGACGAATAATATTCTGATTATTAGTGATAAATAACCATAAGATTCGTATTTTTGTTTCGTATAACAAATAAAATTAGAACAATATTCGGACTTTTGGTCTGACACGCATTTGGATTATATTAATTTTCGTTGTAGTTTTGCATCATCATCCACGAAAGAAAAATAGAACAAAACAATGAAAAATTCATTTAAATCCGTTATATTTGCAGTTACACTTGGGTCATTCTTGATTTCTGCAAATATTGTAAATGCAAATGACCACGATTCAGCTAAGAGTGAAGTAATGTTGGTAAAGGGAGCTGAAGTAAATTTCGCGAACTTCATGTCGAAAAAAGCGAAAAAATTTGTAAAGACCGAAGATTGGGTTATATTTGTAAATGTTGTGAAATTATATAACAACTCACCGGCCAAATTTATGGCATTGAGTTCTTCACAAAAAGCAGAATTTAACGAAGCGGCAAACAACATAGAAGCAAAAGTTGCAAAGCTAAGAGGAGATGAGGCTAAAGCCTGGAGAAACAAAGTAGTAGCAACAACAAAAATTTTGAATGTGTTGTGGAATTACCAATCAAACGTTGGGCCAGTTGACCAAGAAAACGCAGTAAGTCCGGTTGTGACTGAAATGTTAGGTCGCTAAGGCTCAACTTAGCAAAGAACAAAATATTAAGTTGTTCATAGTTTCATAGGGTAGGGTTGAATAGATGGACGCTTACCCCACTGCTTTTGGCGGTGGGGTTAAGTTTTTTATAGGGGTTCTGTTTGCCTTCCGGAACATCTGAGCCCTTAATTTGTGTTATAACCAAAACTTATCTTTCTCAACCCGATGCGCATTGTATTAATCTTGTTTCTTTTCCTGGCTTCCTGTACCCAAAGCGAAAACAAAATCCAATCAAAGGCCTATTATGATCTTGCCGGATTAATTAACCAGCAAATCAGCAATTTATCGGCAAAGAAACCCTTGGTTGAAAAAACAGTAGTATTGGCAGATAAACAAGAAAGCATTGAAACCAAAGATATCGACTGGAATAAAGAATTGGAGTTATTTCTGCAAGCCGACCTGAATAAACAATCATACCAATCCGGCTATACCATTGACGTGGAGGAAAAAAGAATCAGATACAAGCTAAAAGCAGGCGAGAAGCTATCCGTAACACAGCTTATAATAGAATTTGATGAAAAAGACTTGCCTAAGCATATAGAAGCTACTATGCGTACCAATAACTACCTTTATGAGTCAGATAAAAAACTGACAGCAGAATTAGTGAATAACCAATTGAAGAGCTATAAAATAGAAGGTTATCAGGAGTTGTTTATTGGGAGTAAGAAGAATTTTAGTATTGAGGGGAAGATAAAAGAGTAGATATTGAAGAATAACAGATATAAAAATAAATCCGACTGGAGCATCCAGCCGGATTTATTTTTATGCTTTTTATTAGAATTAAAAGTATTAATTCTAATAATCTCCTCCGGCGCCGCCGCCACCAAAATCTCCTCCACCAAAGTCGAAGCCGCCGCCACCTCCTCCGCCACCACCACCACCACCAGACCAACCGCCTGATGAGCCACCCCAACCTGTCAAAATAGTATAAGGAACCCACCCACCACCGCGGTTGCCACTATTACCTCCTCCTTTACTGTTTTTACCGATAATGTAGAAAACAATAATCAGGATAATAATAAAGATAAGTATACCTATAAAAGCACCGCCATCGTCTTCATCGTCCGGGTCTGCTTTAAATTCTCCTTTGGCATAATGAATAATCTTATCTACAGCCGCATCAAGTCCTTCGTAATACCTTAATTCTTTGAAATTTGGCTTTATATCCTGTTCTATAATGCGTTTGCTATAAGCATCGGTAATAGAGCCCTCCATGCCGTATCCGGTGGCAATAAAGACCTTTCTGTCGCCAGGAGCCCAGAGTATAATAATACCATTATTCTTGCCTTTTTCGCCTACTCCCCAAGCACGGCCTAGTTTAAAGGCATATTCACTGATATCGTAGGGCTGAACGGTTTTAACAATTACAATAGCAATTTGAGTAGAGGTAGTATCGTAATAGGCCTTTAGCTTTAATTCTAACTGATTAACTTCGCTTTGGCTTAATAAACCACCTACAAAATCATTGACAAATCTCGGAGGATTTGTTTTCGGAGGAATATCCTGTGCGAAGGCAAAACTTTGCAGCAGGAAAATTAGTATAAAGAGTTTCTTAAACATTATTCAGGCTAAGGTATAGGTTCTGTTGAAATATCATCAGAAAGCTCATTGAGGTCGTCCTGATGATATGGAAAAAATTTCTTTAACTGATTGCCGGCTTCACGAATCCCCATCTGTAAACCTCCTGCAAAGTCTTCCTGCAAAAAATATTGTCTCATACTATCTCTGATACCCTCCCAGAAATTGATTGGTACTACCTTGTCAATGCCTTCATCACCCAATATGGCAAACTTATGGCTTACATGGGCCAGATAAAACAAAACTCCATTCCTTTGGGCAGTTCTATCAAGTGCCAGATAATGAAATACCTGCTTGGCACGCTCCATAGGGTCGTCTGTCAGACAAGTGTCTTCTATATGAACCTTTATTTCTCCCGAAGTATTCAGTTCTGCATCTTTGATTGCTTTCACAATCCTTTCTTTGGCGGTCTCTGTCAGAAACATGATTGTATGAGATAAGATTTTCTGAAAAAATAAATAGCACTTACAGGATTATGAGGCCCTGTAAGTGCATACAATATGCTTTGTGAGATTAGAACTTAACCGTTGGAGCTGATTGGGCCGAGTCAGAAGCCTGGAAGAATCCTTTCTCGTTGAACCCGAATATCTTAGCAAAAATAACTGTTGGGAAGCTCAAAGCAGAGCCATTATATGTCTGAACCGAAGCGTTGAAATCATTACGGGCTACACCAATCC
>CBIHRH010000138.1:0-9636 GCA_966212365.1 uncultured Emticicia sp.
AATCGGCTATAGGACTTGATGAACGGTCGGTAGCTTAGTAACTTAATGTACTTTTGCTTTTTAAGATTTCTTTGGTGATAATATGATCTCCGTTTTTAACTTCTACATAATACTTACCTGCTTCAGCATTGCTCATATCGAAAGACAATTTGAATGATTCAGCTTTTTTACCGATAAATTGTTCGTGGATGGTATTTCCGTCTGCGTCCATTAATTTAACAGTTGCTGCTACACCTTTATCTTTTGTCAGGTTCATGTTCAACTTCATTGAGTTTGTGTGACCTGCTTCGTACATACCTACATTAAGGTTGCTGCTTTTGTACTCTAATTTTTTATCTTCAGCATTAGCTGTGAATGCTAAAGTAGTTGCTAATAAAGCTATTGCGATGGTTGATGTTAACTTTTTCATAATTTTATTTTTTTAAACTTTTAATTAATTTTTTGATGATTTAAAATTAGTTCGGCTTTCTTTTTCAGTGTGACATTTGTGATAAAACTCGGATATTTTGTGACGAACCTCTTATCTCTTTATGTCTCTTGTTTTCTGCTTTACTATTTTGCTTTTGTTTTGATGATTCAAAGATATATGTTTTACTTGGTACTGTGCATTACAAACTACTCGAATGGTTATTTTAAAAGGATAAACGGTAATTAAATTTGATTGCTTGAAAATTCATTTGTTGTAAAATTTTATTTTGCCAAATCCTTCTAATTAACTTTAAAAAAGAGCCTTACAGAATATTATTTTGTAAAATCTTAATTTTTGTTAAAATCTCTTATTTCCTCTCTCCTCTTTTTTTCTTTTCGTTTTCGCTTTGATGTCTCAAAATTATAGCGACTTTTCGAATCTGATAACTTACAATTTATAAACGGTCAATGCCAACTTACGAACGGTTACTTCTTTTGTATTTCTGGTTCGATTGGAGCGTTTCGCAAAATATTATTCTATCTGTATATACTTTGCTTTTTAAAAAAGGTTACAAACAAAATAATATTTTGAAAAACCCTTCGTTTCGCCCTTTCGCCTCATGCTTACATTTTATATATATGACAAACTCGTGCCAGAAAACTTTAAAATTTGTTAAAATATATTTAAGTCATTGATAATCAGATACTTATATAAAACAAAGTGTGTCAAAAAAAAATACAGATTATTGAAATTTGTCCGATTCCGTACGTTTCATTTCCGTTTTCGTACATCCGTACAAAAAACTTTACTGGTTTTGGCACGCCGATAAGCAGGTATCACTATCCAAAAGAAGGATTTGAGAGAAGGAGATAAATAAATTTTATCCATTTTTTAAGATATTCTTTTTAAAAAAACTTGTAGCTTGCAACCTTAATCTATACCAATATGCTTGGTATAAACAGTAACATTCAACCTTATTTACTCAAGATGAAAAAATTACAGATTTTAGCCTCTTCATTTGCCATTGCCGTTTTAATCAGCTGCAACTCTAATGCCCAAACCAAATCAACAGTACCGGAAGTTTCACCGGCACCTATGAAACCGGATATGACAGAAATCTGGAATCCGGAAGTAACAGTGGTAACTCCTGGTAAACATTTGGGTGATGCCCCTTCTGATGCTATTGTACTTTTTGATGGAAAAGATTTATCACAGTGGGAAAGCGCGAAAGGTGGCCCTGCTAAATGGAATATTGTTAATGGTATAATGGAAGTAGCACCAGGCACAGGTGACATTAAAACCAAAATGAAATTCGGAGATTGCCAGCTGCATATTGAATGGAGCGCGCCAGACGAAGTAAAAGGCAATAGTCAGGGTCGCGGTAATAGTGGAGTATTCTTTCAGGATCGTTATGAATTACAGGTATTAGATTCTTACGAAAACCGTACCTACCGCAACGGACAAGCCGGAAGTATTTATAAAGACCAAGCACCATTAGTAAACGTTACACGTGGCCCATTAGAGTGGAATACTTATGATGTTATTTATACTGCTCCTCGTTTCAAAGCAGATGGCCGTATAGATTATCCTGCCCGTATTACTGTATTGCACAATGGCGTAGTAGTTCAGAATAATACTACTATCCTTGGACTAACTCTTTATATTGGCTTACACAACTATCCAGAAGCTCATGGTGATGATGTAATCCACTTACAAGACCACGGTAACAAAACTCAATTCAGAAATATCTGGATCAGAAAACTATGATACTTATATAGTATAGAGTTATATAAACGAAATGCCATTCCCATAAGGAGTGGCGTTTTCATTTGTGGCGCGAGCTTCCAGCTCGCAGTAAAATTGTCTGAACTATGTCGCGACGGCGTAGTTCAGACAAAAAACCATAGATTAAATTTCTTTAATCTATGCCTCTCAACAAACCAATCATCACAGCAAGCTGTTTTAATAGAAAGGGATAATCCTAATGTTCCTTATATTATATCATCAATAGTATCTCACACTTCAACCCACATTCATAATGAAACAAAGCAAATTGGGTAATCAGGGTTTGGTAGCCTCACAGATGGGCTTAGGTTGTATGGGTATGTCAGAGTTTTATGGCAATACAGATGAAGCCGAATCTTTACGAACCATTAACAGAGCCATCGATTTAGGTGTAAATTTTCTGGATACAGCCGATATGTACGGACCCTTCAAAAACGAGATACTCTTAAGCAAGGTATTAAAAGACCGAAGAAAAGAGGTAATATTAGCCACCAAATTCGGCATTATGAGAAGTGCCACTGACCCTACCGTAAGAGGCTTTAATGGCTCCCGTGAATATTGCAAAAAAGCCTGTGAGGGAAGCCTGCAAAGATTAGGCATAGAAACCATAGATTTATATTACTTGCACCGCATTGACTCAAACGTACCAATTGAAGAAACAGTAGGCGCCATGGCTGATCTGGTAAAAGAAGGAAAGGTGCGTTATATAGGCCTATCCGAAGCTGCGCCTGCTACACTCCGTAAAGCGTTTAAAGAACACCCAATTACTGCCCTGCAGACTGAATACTCGTTATGGTCTCGTGAGCCGGAAGATGAGATTATTCCAACCTGCCGGGAATTGGGTGTTGGCTTTGTCCCTTATAGTCCTTTAGGCAGAGGATTCCTGACTGGAGAAATTAAAAGCTTTGATGATTTAGCGCCGGATGATTTCCGTAGAATGTCGCCACGTTTTCAGGGGGAGAATTTTGAAAAGAATCTGGTACTGGTTGATAAAATCAAACAATTAGCTGTTGAAAAAGGCTGTACAGCTTCACAATTAGCGTTGGCATGGGTAATGGCTCAAGGCGATGATATTTTCCCGATTCCAGGTACTAAACGGGTAAAATATCTTGAAGAAAATATTGGTGCAGCTGATATTCAGCTTTCCTCCGATGAATTAGCAGAAATTAATACTATTGCTCCGAAAAATGTGGCGGCTGGTACTCGTTATCCTGCTGCAAGTATGCAGTTTGTTAATAAGTAAACAGTCTTAAAGTGGAAATCCGTTCTTACCAACTTCTATTGATAAGGACGGATTTTCTTATTTTATCGGGAATAAAATATCGTAATCGGGTATAGTGATTGATTCTTATTCATATATTCTGGGTGCTCTGACTGGCCTGGGTGCGGCCATGGGTGTTGGTGTTCGGATGTATCCTGAGATTGGGGCAGGTGCAGCCACCGGAGCAGGTGTCCTCATATATCCTCCTGTAGGTGCTGGAGACACTGGTGCCAGGGCAGCAATGGCCGAAGGATTTGCGATGGCTCTTGGTGTAGGAACAACTGACGGCACTGGTGGCACAGGAGGCATAATGCTACCAAAACTATGGTACATATGTCCATTCTCGCTGTAGGTACTAAAGTTAATATGTTCGCCATTTGCTTCTATCGTGAAATTTTTGTCTTTCATACCTCTTATGCGGCCTCCCCAGGTTTTGTCAATCCAGTTCCATACTTTTTCATATACTGCAGGCGATTGTGGCTCTAAATTAATCAGCATTTTCTCACCTTTGATACGTATCTCAAAATCCTTCTTATCTTTAATCAAGCCCTCTTTAAAGAGCATTTCAGCAAATTCTCTGAACTCTTTCTTAAAGCGTGCTTCCTCTTCTTTAGCTAGCTTTTCTAATACCTTGCCTTTTGCTTCCATTAGGCGGCTAAGGCTGTCCATAGGACGATGATAACGCTCCATTGCTCTATGCAAACTATCCATCGGGCTGTTCAAACGCTCCATTTTACGGTGGATAGGCAACATTTCTTCTTCTATTTTATGCATTTCTTCCTCAACGCTATGCATTTGCTTTTCTAAGTCGCGTTCTTGTTTCTCCAGGCCTCTCAATTTCTGTTCTGCATCAGCGGGCATTCTAACGTCACGGTATTGGTTTTCAATTTTTCTCATAGCCAGACTTACCTCCTGCATTTCTATAGAAATACTCTCAATTTTTCGTTGAGGTACACGCATTTTCAATGAAACCTGCTCCATGTCTTTGCCATGTTTTTCCATCAACTTGCCGTATTTATCCTCCATCTGTTTGCTATACTTTTCCATTTCCTGGCTGTACTTCTCCATTTCTCTACCCAATCTCTCCATTTCTTTTTCAGCTTCATCTAATCTTGAAGTATCGGCAACCGTATTAAATTCTTCGCTGAATTCTGTACTAAAGAATTGCTCATTTACCTCATCCATTTCATCCTCAACAATACCTGGCACCATCGAAAAATGTGAGTTTTTAGCTTTAAAAAACTCAGCGGCATAGGTCTTCATAGCTTCAAACTCTTTGCCTGTTACTTCCTTGCCCTCTACAACAATTTTTACAATATCTCCTTTTTTATTTTTATATACACCTACATTCTTCTTATCCTTTTCAAAAAAGTAGAAATCAAATTGCTCTTCTGGTTTAGCAAACTCATTACTTGTATTTTTTGAGTTAGGATCATTTTTTGCGATTCTATCCTGACCATAGGCAATACCCATTGCTACTATTAATATCATGCCTACAAAAAGTGCCCAGTTACCATAGCTCATAGGTTTGGCATCGTTGATACCCACAATGCGTTTAATTCTATCTATAAAAGTCTGGCGCTTTGCTCCAAAAGCCATTGCCAAGCGTGGCTGATGCTGAAAGGTAGCTACCTGAGTCAAAGCCTTAGCTAATACCAGTCTGTCGCCGCAGATATTTACTGCAAAATCATCACAGCAATTTTCTCTTTCGTCGCGCACTTGTGCCGAGATAAACCAGGTAGCAGGATGATAAAAGAAAAGGATTTCAACGCAGCTCTGAAAGATATTAATCAGGTAATCGTAACGTTTGATATGAGCTAATTCGTGGGCTAAAACTGCTTCTAATTGCGTGATACTAAGACCTGACATAATACCTGCTGGAAGCAGAATAATAGGTTTTATCCAACCGATGGTCATAGGTACTACAGCCTTTGCCGACTCAAACAAGCGGATAGGCATATTCAACTGAATTTTTCTCTGTAATTCTTCCATGATGCCTAATATTTCATCTCTTACAGGAGAAATCTTCTGTACTTTCAGTTGTTGTACATAAACAAACCCTATAATTAAACGCAACAATAGAAGATTAGCCCCAATAAACCAGAATAAAACAAAAGTATCCAGGTTATTTTGAATAAATAATTGCGCCTGCTGAATGAAAGTTAATTTAGAGGGAGCAAATACTGAAACACCTTCTAAATTAGCCGCATTGTTGATAAAGAAAGCTGTAAATTTTGGTTTTCCGGCAGCTATTTCTGCAGGCTCATACACCATTGCGAATGTAACGATGGCGCTAATTAACTGTAAACTCAAAGCGCCAATACCTTGCCAGTAACGGGCATTTGAAGTTTTGAAAACATGGCGCAGGATACTGAATGCCACTACAATGACAAGTCCTTGCCATAATGAATGAATAAGTGTCCAGCCCAATGCTGAACTGATGTTTTCGGGAATTCCGGCAGTAAAATCAAAAAGCTTTTTCATAATTTAATAAAGTATAATATTGTTAGTTTAATAGGTTATTTTGCTTTTTCGATAGAATCAATTAATTTTTTAATCTCTTCTAACTCTTCTTTACTCACTTGCTGATTACCAAGGGCCTGCATTACCATTCTGGTAGCTGAGCCACGGAAAGTGGTATCAATAAATTTGTCAAGGAGCATGTGTTGGGTCGGTTCTTCCCCCACAGCTGCTTCATAAACATGATAACGGCCCTCGTCTGTGCGGCTTACTAATTGTTTCTCAAACATAATCTGCATGAGTTTGAGCGTAGTAGTGTAGCCCACTTCCTTGGTTTTGGAGAGTTCGTCGTTTACCTGTCGAACGGTTGCTTTACCTAAAGCCCACAAAATCTGTAAGATTTCTAATTCAGACTCGGTGGGCTTAATTTTTATCTGCTTTTCCATAATTTTTAATTTTATAAGACAATTTTATCAGTTTGACCTGACATAGAACATCTACGAATGATTTCGTAACAAATGTAAGAGAAAAGAAATTATACTTCCAAATTTTATTACGAAAATTTTCGTAGACGAGAAGAATTTAAGTTTTTTTAACAAAAACTACCTGTAGCACGAGCTTCCAGCTCGCGTTCGAGAGTTTATAAATATTGTTAAAAGCAAAATATAAGGAATTCTTCGACAAGGCGAGCTGGAAGCTCGCGCCAAAATTTTATGGCACAATTTGCCAGTATAACCGAAACGAAACTGTAATATCAACTTGTTTCCATTTGGTAACTTTCAGATTAGAGCAATTCAGTTCTCCGTCAGCTCGCACCATCTTTCCATTGATGCTTCCTTGTACTACCAGATTAGCCTTACTCATTTTAGAAACACCCAAAGTAACATTCGTATATAATAGTTTAGTGTCGCAACCATCCTGATACGATTGTTTGTAGTTGATGGTCTTGGTATTAAAAGTAACTACACCGGTTTCATTGCTCGGACTAACAGTATAATCACCGGGGTTCTGAATAACTTTGTTATCAACTCTTATTGAAAAAGCAGTTCCTTCTGCGAGGTTTGAAGCTGTAAGTAAGGTAGCGCTCCCAGTAGAAATTGTCGAAAAAACTGCAGCTGCATTTTGCTGTCCGGTAGCTTTATAATCCACTTCAAAATTATACGTTACCCCTTCAATAGTAAGCGATAGCGAGCCTGTATCCGGATTATCGGTTGGCTCAACATTATCTTTTGGACAGGATGTCATCATGAACATCAGTCCTGAAAGACCTATCAAAGTCAGTATTTTTTTCATAGCTATTTAATAATAATTGATGGCGTTCGATGGTTTAACAGAAAGTAATTATCTTTATAGTATCTCAACAGCTGTGTTTCCGGTAAATCAGCCTGAACTTCTAAAATCGTGGTGAGGTGGTGAAACTTGAAGAGTTCTGAATGGAAAGGACCATTATAGTTAAATGAGCCATTCATACCAAACAATTACAGCAATATCTTCTTTCAATTAACTGAAAATATTCATATTTGTTTGCTGATGCCAGAAATAATCTGTCCCAACCCTCTGTAGTATGCGTATATTGATTGCAGACGACCATAAATTTATATTAGATAGCCTTGAACTGCTGATTTCTACCATGCCTGAACATGAGGTAATAGGCACTTATGGAAGTGGAACAGAAGTATTACTTGCACTCGAAGAAAACAGTGATATAGATGCCATTCTATCTGATTATAATATGGGCGAGCTCAATGGCATTGATATGACGAGACAGATAAAACAAAAGTATCCGCATATAAAAGTATTAATACTGACAGTATCAGAGGATGCCGAGACTATCAAAGAAGCTTTTGAAGCGGGAGTATCAGGCTATGTGATGAAAAAAGCTGGCAAAGCTGAACTTCAAACAGCCCTTAATACCATTGCTTCGGGAGAAAAATACTATAGCGAATCGGTGGTGTTTGAGTTATTGAACCGGGATAAGAAGATAGGCGATTTGGTACAGGAAACCAATACTTCAGGTCTATTAACAGAACGAGAATTAGAAATCATAAAATTGATTGCAAAAGAATTATCTACTAATCAGATTGCTGATAAACTCTTTATTAGTCCGGCGACGGTTGAAACCCATCGACACAATATTCTGAAAAAATTGGGGGTTAAAAACTCAATTGGTATCGTAATGTATGCTGTTAATAATAAAATCGTTTAGGAACTATATAACGGGCACCACTACCACTACTTCTGTCCCTTTTTCGAGTACACTTACGAAATCAATTTCTCCATGCAAAGAATTTACGCGGGTTTTGATATTAGTCAGACCCATGCCATGCTTTGAGGTTTTTTCTGACATACCAACGCCATTATCTTTAATAACCAGACGCAATTTACCGTCAATCTGTGTGAGGGTAACAAAGGCATCCTTTGCTTGTGCGTGACGAAGGACATTGTTAGAAAGTTCAAGTATCACGCTGAATAACTCATACTCTATTTTATTGGTAAAACGTTCATCATGCGTGGAAATACTCAATGAAAAATTCGTTTTACCCAATGAATTAATCTCTTTTACCATGCTTTCTAATGCTTTGGCAAGCCCATGTAATTCAAGTTCTGCTGGTAATAGGTTATGAGAAAGCAAACGAACATCCGTATAAACTTCTGATAGCGCTTCGACTGTTGAACTAAAAATCCTGCTCTCTTTTTCAGTCTGAAAACTCGGATTAATAGCTTCTAAACGCCATCGTAAACTGGCTATTTTTGCAGAGATATTATCATGCAATTCGCTTGCCACACGCTTGCGCTCAATAGTTTGGCCTTTTAGTAAGGCCCCCTGAATTTCTTCATTTTTTTCTACCAATTCCGCATTGATTTGCTTCAACTGCTTATTATTCCAGAAAACATAAGCAATCAGAATAATACCTACCAGCAGGCTAAAAATCAAACCCATTCCTATCAGACTTTTCTTCTCGTCGGCTTGTTTGAGTGCTTCATATTCAAGGGTCTTGATACGGGTTTGTTGTTTTTCAAAATTATAGTTGGCTTCCAGTTCGGCATATTTCTGATTTAGCGATAACCTACCTAAACTATCCTCATGGGTTTTATAATCTTTCAGATACTTCAAGGCATTACCGCTATCGCCAGCCATTTCGTACGCCTGAGAAATCTGATTTTCTGCCCTTGAAATCATTTCCATCCATGCCGATTTTCTCGCATATTCAAGACTAAGTTTCCGGTATTCAATTGCCTTGGCAAATTGCTTTTTCTTTTCATAGATTTCTGCCAGATCAGAATAAATCGCAAAAATTACCACCCTGTTATTAGTTTCATGAGCATATTTCAAGGCCTTATCCCGATAATGATTTGCCAGGTGTTCATTTCCTAATTGCGTATAACAATTGGCAATACAATGCGGATTATCAGCTTTCAGGTTAGCACTGGTAGCACGTGGCAATAGTTTTTCTACTTGCAGATAATAGCTTAGTGCCTTTCTATAGTTTTGTATACCGAAATTATCATAATAGTTATAGTCTCCATAAAAGTCCAAAATCCAGCAGAGGTTGTTAGTATTATGGGTCATTTTTGCCAAGGGCAGGGCTTTTTCCATATATTCTATGCACTTGTCCGGTCTGCCGTTATTATTCAATACAAAGCCTGTAAGTATATAAGTATAGCATAAATCATAAGGGTCGCCACCTGCTTTTATCAAGGTTTCACTTGCTATTGCATA
>CBIHRH010000139.1:0-9575 GCA_966212365.1 uncultured Emticicia sp.
TTCAACCGTTGTAGGCGATGTAACCATGGGTAAAGATTGTACAATCTGGTTCAATGCCGTAGTTCGCGGCGATGTTAATTCAATTATCATGGGAGATAGGGTAAATATCCAGGATGGTGCCGTGATACACTGTACTTATCAGAAGACCAAAACTACCATCGGCAACAATGTAAGTATTGCGCATAATGCCATTGTGCACGGCTGCACCATCGAAGACAAAGTATTGGTAGGCATGGGTGCAATTATCATGGATGGCGCTGTAATTGGCACAGGTTCGATTATTGCTGCCGGAGCTATTATCACCCAAAATATGGTGGTTCCTCCAAATTCTATTTATGCCGGAAATCCTGCTAAATTCCTTAAATCGGTAACCCCCGAATTGGAAGAGGTATTTATGCGCACAGCTAATAATTATGTGATGTATTCTGAGTGGTTTAAAGTGTCAAATTGACAGGTTTTAATATACAATTCAGCTAAAACGGTTAACTATGCAATTTTTGACCTAAACTGATACAAAACGGCTGAAATGGCATAAAAACGCCTGATTTTTGTCCTATTTTTCTTTAAAAACTCTATATTTGTGTCTAAAAAAAAGCTTAAATAGTGGAGTACGCAAGTTTAGGTGATGACATATTGGTCAAACTGATGAGTTTGGGAGATAAGGAAGCTTTTGGAGAAATTTATCGTCGCTATTGGCGTAAATTATTTCAGAAAGCTCAGCGGAAAATCTATGCAAAGGAAGAGGTTGAAGAATTGGTTCAAGACCTCTTTGTTACCCTTTGGGAAAAGCGTACTACTCAGAAAATCCAGACTTTAGAACCCTATCTTTTTACTGCCCTTAAGTACCAGATTATCACCCATATTAAGAAGCAGGTGATGGAAGAAAAATTCGTTGCTTATGCTACAACTGAAAACGACGAAGAAGAGAATAGTCTGGAAGAGAAAATTGCCTACGATGATCTGACCCAATCAATAGAACAAGCGATTGAGCAATTGCCCGAAAAAACACAACATATTTTCCGACTTAATCGACTTGAGGGCAAAAGCACCAAAGAAATAGTAGAAATTCTCAATATCCCCGAGCGTACTGTTGAATACCATATCTCTCAATCTCTCCGTTTCATGCGTGAACACCTGAAAGAGTTTCTTACCTGGGGGTTACTCATTTTAATGAATTAATTGGTTTTGTAGAAAGGAAAACTGAGAAAGTTTTAATTTGAACTTCATCAAAACCCTAATACTTTAACTTTTTACCAAGATTTCTTCCCTAAACAATTCAAAGCAACAACATGTTTAAGATTCAGATAAGTAATCCTGAAATTTTGGGCATCATTGATGAAAATGATACTAATATTGAAGAAGCAATTCAGACTATATACCCAGTTGAAACTGAATATGCGTTCATGATATGGAATCATATTTTTATACCATTATCATATAAGTATGACATTTCTTTAATGATAAAAGATTTTATTCTCATATATCAATTTCTAAGGAGCGAAAAAGAAAAAACATGGCAATTACATTGGGCTTCCAATACATTTGCCAGCTATTGGGAACTGATTAAAGATGGAGACTATATTCAAATTAAAACAATTTGGAATACAGTTATAGGAAAGTTGGAAAGTGTGTTAAATTCTAATTCAGAAATGACAATAAAATCTGCATTACTTGCACAAGAAATACAGATTATAATTGTTTTTATAAAAAAGTCACTTGAAAGTGTCGGGTATAATTCTGAAAATTTAGAGGATTTTTATCTATTGAAAGAATGCTTATAATTGATAATTTTTTTTAAGCATTTGGTGTTTCAAATCAGAGGACACAAGTTAATGCACGATTTCTCTTTTTAGTAAGCCTGTCCTTATTCCGACAATTTGAAAATTCTCCCTTCATTAATTTACAAAGTCCTACAGGATTTTGACCACCTTCTATCGGCGAGCTGGAAGCTCGCGCCACAAAATTCTCGTTGCACTTTTCAAAGAACTTTTTATAAAAACCCATTTTTTGTGGTATTATTTAAAGAAATTACAAAACTATTTGCGGTTTTTTGTGGCTTTGTTAGACATAGTTAATAAAGACAAGAAACGAGACATTATCTGATGAAAAGCCGTAAAGCGTTTGGTAAACTTCTCCAGAAATATTTAGAAGGAAAATGTAGTGAGTCAGAAAAGGCCTTGGTTGAGCAGTGGTATGAGCTGAGTGCCGAAGAGCCCAGACAGAACTATACCGAACAAGAGTGGGAAGCATTGCAATATTAATTATGGCGGAAAATCGAAGAAGAATCATTTGAACCTGCTGATGCTTTTCCGGAAACAACGAAAGGTTTTGGTATATGGCGCTCGTATCGTGTTGGAATTGCGGCATCCGTAACCCTGCTTTTAGGAGTAGGCGCATGGTGGTATCTCAATAAACAAAACAGCCAATCTGCTATTGCATCCTCACAACAATCAAAAAGTGAAATTACTTCCATGGACAATACGTCCGCTAAACCTGTCAGAATAGATTTAGAAGATGGAAGCTCCGTAACACTAAGTCCACACAGCCAACTTCAGTATCCTAATCATTTTGCTGCGAATAAGAGAGAGGTCCAACTCAAAGGCGAAGCCTTATTTGAAGTGAGTAAAAACCCCGAACGACCATTTTATGTCATTACAGATAAACTTGTAACCAAGGTTTTAGGTACCAGTTTTTATGTACGCACAGTTGAAGCCACCAAAAAAGTAGAAGTAGAAGTACTGACAGGTAAGGTATCGGTCTATGAGAAAGAAAAAGTAAATAATGTGAATCCCGGAGTAGTGCTTACACCCAATCATAAAGTTACTTTTTTTACTGCCGAAAAACATTTCATTACAGGATTGGTGGAAAAGCCATTGCCGCAGATTCTGCCTTTAAACAATAAACCCGAAACCTTTGAGTTTGATGATGCACCAATTGCAGTAATATTAGATAAATTAGAAAAAGTATATGGAATTGATATTGAGCTTGAAAATGACAAATTAAGCACATGTCCTCTCACTGCCGACATTACTCAACAACCTCTATATACGAAACTAGACATAATATGCGCAACCATCAACGGTAAATATGAAGTAAAAGGAACGACGATTCTGATAAGTGGGAAAGGATGTGAGTAAGTATGAGTCAGATTACAGAAACAGTATCTATTCAACCTTAATAAACAAACCATCTATTCAGCTACGGGAGTATGTTTAAATGTTCTGCTTACCTATCAAGACAGGCAAGCATACTCCTGATTTACCCAAGTCATCTATTTAACCTTGACAGTATATAAAACAAACGCTTAGTCTATTTAACGCTAACCCAATTGTATGTGTATGATTAAAAAATAAATGCAATCTATTGTAAAATGAAAAAAAGCTGACAATGGTACCAGCATTGTCAGCCCTAAAATGCCCTAAAAAGGTTTTCGCTGCTCGTGAAAATCAGGGCTTCTTTTGTCAAATTCTTACCTCTAACAAAATTGTTCAAATGTATGAAAAAAAGATTACAAACAAGTAAAATCTTGCTACTTGCTATGAAAATTTCTGCTGTTCAGCTTGTATTGGCAATGATTTTCGCTTCTGTTTCGTATGCGTATGACTCAAGAGCACAGGAGTTCTTGAATAAATCCGTTTCGTTTAAAGCCGAAAATCAAAGTCTTCGCATGGTGTTGAGTATGATTGAAGAGCAGACTGATGTGAAATTTGTGTACAGCTCAAAAGCCATTCATGCCAACCGTAAAGTGAATTATACAGTCTCTGAACGAAAACTATCAGATGTACTAGAGTCTTTATTAAAACCAATGCAGGTAAACTACCGTGTGATTGGAGGCCAGATTATTCTTAATTCAGAAGAAAAACAAGCGCTTCTTGAGGATATTGAACCTGCTGCCATACCCGAGAAAGAAAGCACTGCAACAGCGATAGTAGACCAACCTGTTAAAGGTAAGGTAACTGATAAAGATGGTGGAGAGGGGCTACCGGGTGTGAGTGTAACTATTAAAGGTACAACCCGTGGTGTAACAACCGATGCACAAGGTAATTATTCAATTACGGTGCCTAACGATAAATCGGTATTAGTTTATAGCTTTTTAGGCTATGAGAAACAGGAAATTACTGTCGGAACACAAACAACTATTGATGTAGTGTTGGGTTCTGATTTAAAATCGTTGGAAGAAGTGGTGGTAGTAGGTTATGGCACGCAGAAAAAAGCGAATATGACGGGAGCAGTATCAAGTATCGATGCCGCAGCTATCGAAAACCGCCCTGCGAGTAACTTAGCAACAGCTATGCAAGGAATGAGCCCGGGTTTGATTATTACCCGTACAAGTGGCCAGCCTGGTAGCGAAGATATTGGTATTCAGATTCGTGGTGCAACAACAGCCAATGGTTCAGTAAGCCCTCTACTCGTATTAGATGGTGTGGCAGTGCCAAGCAATACTTTGCAAACCATGAATCCTAACGACGTAGAAAGCATCAGCGTATTGAAAGATGCCGCTGCTGCGGCCATTTATGGTGCACAAGCTGCCGGTGGTGTTATTTTGGTTACTACCAAAAAGGGAAAAGCCGGTAAAGTAAGCTTCGATTATTTGGCACAACAAGGCACTGACTGGTCAATTAACGTACCAGACAGAATGACCTTATTGCAGGAAGCCGAGTTTGCGAATCTGGCTCGTGCCAATTCGGGTAGTGGTCCTGAGTATTCAGCTGATGATCTTCAACGTATTAAAGATGGTATTCCGTACGTAGTAAACCCAGCTGATACAAGTACTTACCTTTTTTACAATCAGGTGCCATTGGCAGACCAGATTTTGAGAAAATATTCGTCAATGCGTACGCATAATCTGACCGTGAGAGGTGGGACTGAGAAGTTGAATTTCTTGCTTTCAGGTGGTTATTATGGTAAAAGTGGGGTGTTTAAAGTAGGGCCTGATAGCTACAATCGGTATAACCTACGTTTGAATCTTGGTGCGCAATTGAACAAAATTTTCTCGCTTGATTCTCGTCTTTCTTACACAAATGATAAACAGGAAGCCTCATCTGCCGGATTGAACGGACAAGGTTTGATTTACCAGATTTATCGTCTGCGTACACGTACACCATTCTTTACACCAGAGGGCCGCTACAATGGTGCAGGTTCTGCTGCTACAGCCTATGCTTCGCTGGAATCAGGAGGATACAATGAATACAAACGCAATTATTTTGATGGTGTATTCACTTTAAAAGCTGCTGACATTGTGAAAGGCTTAAACCTGAGAGCCGTTTTAGGTACACAATATCGTCGTGGCGACAGAGAAATTTTCAACCGTACTGTGCCACTTTGGGGTAAATCCAGAATTCTGAGTTATCTGAATCAGGTAAACTCTTTCCAATTAACGAATGAGTTAACAACTAATTATAATTTACAGTTTCTGGCTAACTACGACAAACAAATTGGCAAGCACACAATTGGCTTATTTGCAGGTTATCAATGGGAAGACTTCCGTTATGCGGCTTTCACTACTGCCGCATCTAACCTGGTAAGTAACGATTTACCCACGTTGAACTTAGGTGATGATAAAACAAAAAGTAATAGCCAGAATATTTATGCCTATGCTTACCAGTCAGTATTCGGTAGAGTAAATTATAGTTTTGCCGACAGATATTTGATTGAAGGTACCCTACGTTCTGACGAAAGTTCAAGACTAGCTCCTGGTTATCGTGTGAAAGTATTCCCATCGGCATCAGCAGGTTGGAATATCCACCGAGAAGCATGGTTCTCAAACTCTTTGAAATTTATCTCTGAATTAAAACTAAGAGCTTCATGGGGCCGTTTAGGAGGTGCTTTAGGTAATACATTAGGTTATTATGATTACCTGAATCAATTGAGCCGTAACAACAACTTAGTATTGGGCGACTCTCGTACCTCTTACATTTATCAAAGTTCAATCCCTTCAGCTCAACTATCATGGGAAACCATCGAGACTTCAAACGTCGGTGCTGACCTTGGTTTCTTCCAGAATAAATTACAGGTAACAGCAGATTATTATGTAAAATACAATCGCAATATGTTGACCCCGCAACAATTACCTGCTGTAATTGGTATCGGTACACCTCGTAAAAATAATGGTGAGTTAAAATCGTGGGGATGGGAGCTTGAAGCACGTTATCGTGGTACAATTGGTAGCAATTTCTCTTATAATATCGCTGCTAACTTGTCAGATAACCAGAATAAGTTGATCAACTTCTCAGGCCGCAGAGTAATTGCAGCCGGAACTAACAGCTTAATTGAAGGCTATCCATTAAATACTATCTGGGGATACGAAACTGCAGGTTATTTCACAAGTGCGGATGAAGTAAAAGGCTGGGCTTTTCAGGACAACCGTGCTGGCGCCGGAGACGTGAAATATATCGACAAAAATGGCGATAATAGATTGACTATCGGTAATGGTAATATTGATAACCATGGTGACCTTGTATTATTAGGTACAACTCAGCCTCGTTACCTGTTTGGTACCACACTTGGTTTCCAATGGAAAAATATTGACTTCTCTGCTTTTATTCAAGGTGTTGGCGAACGTAGCTATCGTCCGAGTACAGAAAACATTGCGCCACTATTAGTTACATGGAAACAGCCATTGGCCGTTCATTGCGATTACTGGACTCCTGAAAACCCGAATGCGTTGTATCCGAGACCTTATGTAGGGGCTACACATAACTATCTGTCGTCTGACAAATGGGTACTGAATGCAGCTTATGCACGTTTAAAGAATTTACAGGTAGGTTATACATTACCTACAGCATGGACATCTAAAATTAATATTTCAAGAGCGAGATTTTTCTTCTCAGGACAGGATTTATTCACCATTTCAGCTTTGGGCAAATTCAAAGGTTTATTTGACCCTGAAGCACGTGATAACGTTGATAACGACTATCCTTTCTTTGCTACGGCATCAATTGGTTTAAATCTTTCATTTTAATCAAGGGTATTAATTTAATTATCCAATTAGTAATTTACATATGAAATCATTCATAAAACATATAACCTTGGGTGTTGCTGTTTTGGTGGGAGTATCTGCCTGTGATGTAAACCGACTACCTGAAACCAATATTAGTGACGCCACTTTCTGGCGTTCGGAAGCCGACCTGAAAGCGGCTGCCAATTACTTATATACTTTTTTGCCTGGCTTTAATACGGAAGACGTATGGTCTGACGATGCGGTAGGTCTGGCGTCAAATAACATCAGCGATGGTTCCCGTCTGGCACCTGCTACTGACGGAAACTATAGCACGCCTTATGCCTTAATCAGAGCGGCCAATAACATTATCGAAAAAGCACCACGTGCTGCTTCTGTCGGACAAACTGTTATTGATCGTTATACTGGTGAAGCACGTTTTTTCAGAGCATGGGCTTATTTCTCATTGGTCCAGAAATATGGCGACGTGCCGTTGATTCTGAAAACATTGGAAGACAATTCTCCTGAATTAACAGCACCTGCCGCATCAAGAGCTGAAATCTATACGCAGATTTACCAGGATTTAGATTTTGCTGCGAGCAAATTACCAACGCCAACGGCATTAGGTACGGCTGATTATGGTCGTATCTCGAATACTGCAGCTTTGGCTTTCAAAGCAAGAATCGCGCTTTTTGAAGGTACACGCTCAAAATTCCATAAATATGGTGACCCTAACACACACCTTACTTTAGCAGTAGCTGCTGCTAAAGCTGTTATGGACAGCAAGCAACACGATTTGTTCGCAAGCTATTTCAACCTGTTCCAATACGAAGGGGAAGGTCGTCAGAACCGTGAGAATATTATGGTAAGACAATATGGTGTTTCTGTAGCTGAGCGTGTAAGTACACATGCATATTTCAGAGGTAGCTTAGAAAATGGTAACCTGAGCCCAACTAAAAGTCTGGCTGATTCTTATTTGATGAAAGATGGTTTGCCAATCAGCAAATCACCTTTATATAAAACTCCTGAGGTTTCATTAGATGTATTTGCTAACCGTGATGAGCGTATGTCGGCCACGTTTATGAAAAGAGGAGATGCCTATATGGGTACAAAACCGGTGTTTGACATAGCTCCTTTGGTATTTAATAAAACCGGGTTTACTTTCCGTAAATACTCAAATATTGACGACTGGACAACACAGAACTCTTTGATGGACCGCGCCGTTTTACGATATGCTGAAGTTTTATTGACTTATGCAGAAGCTAAGTACGAATTAGAAAACCAAATCAGTGATGCAGACCTTGAAATCTCTATCAACCTATTACGTAACAGAGCAAAAGTTGCTAAACTGACCAACGCATTCGTAGCAGAGAATGCTTTAGATATGCGTGAAGAACTTCGTCGCGAACGCCGTGTAGAGTTGGCGCAGGAAAGCTTCCGTTACTGGGATTTGATTCGCTGGAAAACAGCTGAGATAGAATTGCCAAAACCTGTTTTAGGAAATTATTTCTTTAAAACTGAGTACGGAACCACTACCACAGTAAATCTTACGCCTGAGAATTTCATTCTGGTTCAGGCAGCCAGCTTCCGTAAATTTGATGCTGAGAAAGACTACTTATGGCCTTTACCAATCAATGAGATTTCATTGAACAACAATCTGAAACAAAATCCTAAGTGGTAATATCATACCAGGAATAATCCCGATTCAATCGGGATTATTCTTTCTACGAAGATTCGATTAAGAAATTCCTGTTATATTTATTATTCGTAGAGACGATCGGTTGGCCGCGCGATGCATGGCGTTTCCTGTCGTCGAATATGTTTTTTACAAACATTAATATAGGCATATTCTTTTGATAGAAGTATAATAGTATGGATTAATAGGCTTTTATTTCTATTGCATTACCTGTCTTCCACACCAGATAACACATATATATTCAACCCCAACCAAACAAACCAATGGAGAAAAGATTTTTCGTTTTTCTGTTTTCATTGCTCTTTGTGTTTCAAGCATCGGCGCAATTGGTGTACCTGAAAGAGGAAACAAAAATGCCGAATCACCCACGCATTCTATTTTTGCAAGGTGAAGAAAAAACTATCCTGAAAAATATCGCGTCTGACAAGAACTGGGCAAAAATTCACCAGGTGATACTTGCTGAAAGCGACCGCCTGCTTAATCAGCCAACTTTAGAGCGCATACAAATAGGTCGTCGGCTACTGGCTACTTCCAGGGAATGTCTTCGTAGAGTATTTTATCTTTCTTATGCCTATCGAACTACCAACGATAAAAAATACCTGAATCGTGCAGAGCAGGAATTGGTAAAAGTCTCACAATTCACTGATTGGAACCCAAGCCACTTTCTGGATGTGGCTGAAATGACAATGGGTGTAGCCATCGGCTACGATTGGTTGTTTAATGATTTACAACAGTCTTCAAAAGATATTATTAAGGACGCCATTCTGAAAAAAGGTATCGAACCTTCACAGAATAGTAAGTACAACTATTGGTTGAAGGTCTCAAACAACTGGAATCAGGTATGTAATGCTGGTATGAGCTATGGAGCATTAGCTATTTATGAAGAAAACCCGACTTTAGCCAGACAAATTATTGATAGAGCGGTAGGCTCAATTCAACTAC
>CBIHRH010000140.1:0-9522 GCA_966212365.1 uncultured Emticicia sp.
AATAAAATAAGCATCTTTATTCTTAAATTGTGAGTCATGCGAAACAAGTAATAGATAGTCACATCGCTCACCGTTTTTAATCAAACATCCATCAACTTTTAGTTCTGCAACCCTTTTTTCTTTTATATTAAAAACTTTATATTGCGATTTACCTATATCCGCTATTACAATTAACTTTCTTTTATCATTGTGAAATTTTTCACAACCTAAATCAAACTGATGAAAAGTAATTTTTTCCATTTTCTAGTCTTCCAAAGCAAAAATAAAGTCAAATTCTTCGTTAATTATTTGCGAAGCACTATCAACATATTCACTTTTTATCATTTCCAATTCATCGTCCATAATTCTCTTAATTCTGCCTTCATTTTCTTCACCCCCAACAAAATAGGCACCGACACGTTTGTAATCTAACCATAGGTTTTTATCTATTCTTTTCGAAACTTCCTTTTCATGAGTTCTGCCAACTTTATTAGCGTATAAAAGATTGTTAACTGTTGCTAAAATGTATGGGCTATGGGTTGTAATGACAATTTGATTAGGACCAGAATTTGCTAAAAGTACAATCAATTCCGTAATACTTTTCTGTGCTTCTGGATATAAGTGAGCCTCTGGCTCTTCAATAACTGTAGACGAAGGCGCCTTTATAATTGCATTTATCCTTGAAAATATATATTGTACTATCCAAACTGCCTCCTGTTGTCCCGAAGAGGATTTGTCTAAAGGGATAAAATTTTCATTTACAATTTTTATCCCTGCTCTTTGGTTTTGTTCATCGTATTCATACCTGCCCTTCAAAATCTTTACTTGCAGGGCAATTAACAAATTAATGATTTCAGACGGCAGTTCTCTGAATTCGAGTGGGGTCGTATTTTCCAACTCTTCTCCTAAAAAATTGGTTTGTATTGTCGTAATTATTGATGCAAATTCTCTTAAAAAAAAATCTAAGCTTTCAACCTTCAAATTAAAAATCTGATTGGCAATTGTTGAAAAAAAACCTCTTCCTGCAGGAATAAAATAGTTATCTCTGTATCTATAATTACCTTTTAAATATTTTACAATAAATTTATTAATATGTGATCTTGCTACATCAATTGATATACTAATAGAATTTGGCACTTCGCTTTTGCGTAGACTATTATATATTCCTTTTGCATTTAATAATACATCTTCAAACTCAACTTCAAATGTAGATGGGAGTGCAACTTTTACAGCGTCTTCTTTATCTAATTCTATTAAAATTAAAAAATTCTCACTATAATGAAATTCCAATTTCATATTTTTATAAGCTTGAACTTCAGGAAATAGTCGAACAAAATATTGAACTATACAGAATTGAGCATTCTTTCCTTCAAATCGTCCCGAGGCATCTCTTAAATTTTCGTTAATTGCTCTACTAAGTAAAAAGTGTTCAATTTCAGGGTAAAGATCCCTATAAAAATAAATCAGCTTGGCAATAGTACTCTTGCCGCTAGCCTGGGGGCCAATGAAAATCATAAAGTCGTTGATTTCTAAGTCAACATCTTTAATCGGGCCGAAATTTTTTATAACAATCCTTTCCATAAAAACTAAAATTGCTCAGTCTTCAATCGTTTAATGACTCTCAGTCTGATTCTTAGACTTGTTATCCAGACACCCAGAAGCGTCCAGCCGATGATGGCCGGGTAGAATACCATTCTTACGCGGTTGTCCATATCATATTTACCGAATGCAGGGTTACCACCATTGCCCGGGTGTAAAGAGTCTGTCAGACGTGGTAATATCCATACCAAAGGCATAAAGGCAGCAAAGGCGAAGATATTATACACCGCTGATAACCTTCCTCTTTTCTGTTCATCTTCAAACGAGCTTCTGAGGATGAAATACGCAGCATATATCAATAAGCCTACCTCAACGGCAATCAGTTTCGGGTCTTTTGGTAGTGGGTCTCCCCAGGTATAATTACCCCAGACTGCTCCGGTTGCAAAGCCTAATACACCAAATAACATCGCTGTATTGGCAAATTCAGCCGAATATTCGTCGTGTTGTATCTTTCCTTCTCTCAGGTATTTGATGGCAAACCATGCCGACGCTATCATCAATGTCATCATACCAAACCATAAAGGTACGTGAAAATATACGTTACGTAGGGTTTCGTTTAGGATAGGTTGGCGAGGAATTGCGCCGATTAGTCCCTGTATAATCGTGTAGAACAAAATCACTACACAAAGAATTTTCCACCAGGATTTTCTCATAAGTCAATCATGAATTAGTGAATGCGTACGCCGCCCGGGAGAATTAGCGAATATCATTAAACCTACACTAATTCTACCAGACGCTTATATTATAAAAACAGTTTTTTCAAATTTCATCAGCTTCTCCACAAATACGGAAAAAGCAGATAGCTGATACTTAATACGATGGCGTCGATGGCCAATAAAATACCGATTTCATCGTAGCTTGTCTCCCATCCCAAGCCATCCATTGCACTTTTAGATAATTTTATTATCATCAACAACATGGGCAGGATAATCGGAAAACTCAGAATAGCCATGAGCGTTGAGGTGTTCTCGGCCTTTGAAGCTATTCCGGCTACCATTGTCAGGGTAGTTGAAAAACCGATAGCACCTAATAGAATACTTACCAGATACATCGGAAGATTCCCAACCGGATTACCCATCATCACCACATAAATCAGGAAACCCAATAACGATAATACTAACATCAGCAGGGTATTATATATTATCTTGGATATAATAATTCCTTGTGGACTTGCTATTGTATAATAATAAAGTTGTCGGCCTGCGCCTTCTTGCGTAAAGCTTTTGGTGATGGAATTAACAGCCGTAAACAATAAAATACTCCAGAAGAGAGTATTCCACGTGATAGGTTCTATACTATTCACCTTTAATTTAAAACTCATATAGCACACAAAAACCGTACTGACAATATAAAGAAGCATCCCATTAAGGGCATATTTCTGACGCCATTCTAAACGGATTTCTTTCTCTATAAGTGCTTTGATTTCTTGCATGTACTGAACCACGATTGCCTTGTCGTACCTATCGTAGGGCAAAGGTACTACGCAAACAATTAGGATTTTATGATTTTAATTCTTTTTTTAAAGTTTTTTACTGTAAATCTTTGCATCAAATATTCTGCTATACAAATAAGCCAGGAGAAAATATTGATAGCCACAAAGTACACTAAACACACAATGTAACACAATGCGTTTTTGTTCAATTGTGTAAAATCCGGTATTTAGTGAGCATTAATGTCTTTCAATTGAAGCCTGGTAGTATAGTATGTTAAAAATCATTTTTATTTGCGAACAAAAACTTGTAAACTTGCGTTCTATTTAAAATAATTCTAAATAAGTGTGGTAAAATTTTCAGAAAAAACCGTTGCAGACCTGAACATCGGAGAGAAAGGAATCATTAATAATTTTAAAGACCCCGCCATGTCTTTGAAATTGTTAGAGATGGGCTGTTTACCCGGAACTGAAGTTACCTTAGATTTCATAGCTCCATTAGGTTGTCCTGTCGGTATCAGAGTAGCGGGTTATCATCTTTCATTGAGAAAGAGAGAGGCGGCAACCATTGTGTTAAAACCTAATCAAGGGTAGTCATACTGCTTGGTTTTTTAAAATTTCTGGATTTAAGGTGAAAGATAAACAAGTAATAGCCCTGCTGGGCAACCCTAATGCAGGTAAATCTTCTCTATTTAATCAACTGACCGGACTCCGACAAAAAATCGGCAACTTTCCCGGTGTTACGGTTGATAAAAAAATAGGCTTCTGCCGATTGGATTCCAAAACTGATATTGAAATTCTTGATTTACCCGGTACTTATAGTATTTACCCCAATTCGCTGGACGAACAGGTTGTATTAGAAGTATTGGCCAATCCACAACACCCTGAATACCCTGATGTTGCAGTAGTTGTAGCCGACGCCTCCAACCTGAAACGCAATATGCTGTTGTTTGAGCAGGTGAGTGACTTAGGTATCCCGACAATTCTAGCCCTGAATATGCTTGATGTGGCCGAAGAAATGGGTATTTCAATCAATTCGGGCAAACTTTCAAAAATTCTCGGGGTGCCGGTAGTAGAACTAAACGCCCGTCAGGGAATCGGCATAGATGGTTTGAAATATACTATTCTGAATCAGCTTGAATCTAAAAAGACACACGTTAATCCTCCTATTCTTGATGAAAAATCAGAAGCCATAGCTTCGGAGGTTCGTAAGAAATATAATATATCGAATAAGTATCTGGCCATGCAGTATGCGGCGCAGTCGCCTAAAATGATGTTTTTAGGAGATGATGCCCAGAAGGACCTGCAGGCACTGGTTGAGAAATATAATTTCAATGCTGATGCGTTTCAATCAGCCGAAACAATTGATCGCTATCACGACATAAGTGGTACACTGACCCAGGTGGTACACGAAACGGGCGAACAAAAAGAAACTACTTCCGAGAAAATTGATAAAATATTACTGCATCGTGTCTGGGGATACGTTATTTTCTTAAGCATTCTATTCCTGATTTTCCAATCGGTTTTCTCTTTTGCTGAATATCCAATGGACTTAATCGACCAAGGTGTAGCAGGCTTAAACGACTGGCTGAAATCAGTTTTGCCTGAAAGTACGTTAGTAAGTCTATTGACTGATGGATTGATTGCCGGAGTTGGCGGAGTAGTTATCTTTATTCCGCAGATTGCCTTTTTATTTGCCTTTATCTCTATTCTGGAAGAATCGGGCTATATGGCTCGGGTGGTTGTTTTGATGGATAAACTCATCCGTCGTTTTGGCATGAGTGGCAAATCAGTAGTGCCTTTGATTTCAAGCATGGCCTGTGCTGTACCTGCTATTATGTCGGCCCGCACCATTGGTAGCTGGAAAGACCGCTTGATTACGATTATGGTTACTCCCTTAATGAGTTGCTCTGCCAGATTGCCTATTTATACCATTCTGATAGCCTTAGTAGTACCTGATACCAAGGTGCTGGGAATTTTTAATCTGCAAGGCATTGCCCTGATGGGTTTATATCTTTTGGGCTTCTTCTCTGCTCTTGTAGCAGGCTGGATTATGAAGCTGATTCTTCAATCGAAAGAACGCAGTTACTTTATCATGGAATTGCCTACCTATAAAATGCCGCGTTGGAAACAGGTTGGGTTTATGATTCTTGAAAAAGTAAAAACCTTTGTTTTTGAAGCCGGAAAAGTAATTGTAGCTATTTCGATAGTGCTTTGGGTACTGGCATCTTATGGCCCCGGCAATGAAATGGAACAAGCTGAAAAACAAGTAATAGCGGCCAACCCAACACAGACACCAGAAGAACTAGCTTCAAAAATAGCCTCAGTCAGATTAGAAAGCTCTTATGCAGGCCATTTCGGTAAATTCATTGAACCTGCTATTGCTCCATTAGGCTACGACTGGAAAATAGGCATTGCCTTAATTACTTCTTTTGCCGCTCGTGAGGTTTTTGTAGGAACGGTTTCGACTATCTATAGTATCGGTGCCGACCCGGAAGATGAATCGACCATTAAAGAAAGATTGCGTAATGAAATCAATGCTAATACCGGTCAGCCTACGTTTTCAATTGCTACTTCATTTTCATTACTGATATTTTATGTATTTGCTATGATGTGTATGAGTACCATTGCCACGGTTTATCGTGAAACCAAGGGTTGGAAATGGCCATTGATTCAGTTGGGTTATATGTCTGTGCTGGCTTATGTGGCGGCCTTGGTGGTGTATCAGGTTTTGAAATAAAACTTTTTCACAAACATTTGCGTTTGCTTCTCACAAGGCAACCCCACTCTCTAAATCTCTCTCTCCAACAATGGAGAAAGAGACTTTTTTTCACCCTTCCCTACTGTTGGGGAAGGGATGTGGATGGGGTTGCGTTTAGACAAGAAAAACTTCATCTCATATACTTTTGAGATAGCTTTAAATTTTTCTACTAATTTTGTATCCCATTTATTTTCATATTTATGATTGGCGTAACAGCAGATAACAAATTAAAAAGACTGATTGTAGTAGGCGATAAAGTGTTGGTAAAACCAAAGAATCCGTCCGATAAAACTAATTCAGGTTTATACCTACCCCCTACGGTTACAGAAAAAGAAGAAGTACAAACAGGTTATATTATCAAGGTTGGGCCAGGTTATCCCCTACCACAGCAAACCGAAGATGAACCCTGGAAAGAAACCGAAGAAAAGGTAAAATATATGCCCCTACAAGCACAAGAGGGAGACTTGGCTATTTATTTACAACGCCATGCCATTGAAGTGATGTATGAGGGTGAAAAATATGTAATTCTACCGCAAGCCTCTATTCTGATGTTGGAGCGGTTTGAAGATTTAGGTTAATTTTCTTTTGCCCGTTTAGAAGCAAAATCAGCTTCATCCATTAACATCTTGACTGGCATTACGCCTTCTATTCGATGGAGAACTTTTCCTTCGGGAGCAATAAACAGGTAAGTCGGGTAAGCACCTACTTTATAAAGATTTCTGACTATCTGCCCCTCGGAAGTATCTCCATCGACTTTAAAATTGATAAACTGCTTATTGAATTTCTCTGATACCCGGGCATCGGCAAAAGTGTGCTCATCCATCCATTTACAAGGCCCGCACCAGGTTGTATATACATCTACAAAAATAATCTGATTCTTAGCCTTGGCATCCGTCAATATTTGTTGCATGCTTCTCTCCTGTCCTTTAATGAAATTCATTTGGGCGTGAGCTAGATTTATGCTTCCGATTAGTAGTATCCAGATAATGTGGTTTTTCATATTGCGTTTTGTCATTCTTACAAAGCTAATGAAAATATATAAAGATTAACCACGAGTTTCTTAGAGTTTTGCACGGAGTAAGGCGAAAGTATAGATAGGTCACTTAGTGTATCAGCGACTGAAGTCGCCGTCTAAGATAACAAAGGAAATATTATTTTATGTACCGGACTTAAGTCCGGTAGTGTATAAAAAAGACCTTTGTTAATTTAGGCGGCGACTTCAGTCGCTGAATCGTAGTAAAGGGTTTCAACTACCTCACCACCGCAGGCAAAATATACTCCTGCATCATCTTATCAACTTGCGGGTGAGCATACGCACGGTTGTAAGCTTTGGCTGTGATGACTACTGTTAGCGGATAATCTTTAAAGACGTAGATTTTGCTACCCCCATTGCCTGTACAATAGAAGGTTTCGTAATCCTTACCATTGATGGTAAAGGTTTTATTCCAGAATAAATAGCCGTAATACTCGTTGGTTCTCCCTGGAATTGGCAGGTATCTGGTGAAGGATTTGTTGACCCAACTTTGAGGAATAATCTGCTTGCCATTCCATTTACCTTTTTGTTGATAGAGTTGCCCATATCTGGCAAAATCAAGGGCTGACATCCTTAGGCCTCCGGCAGTGTTTACTACTTTCTGCGGGGTATATTGCCATTTATAGTTTTTAATGCCTAAGGGCGTAAAGAGTTTTTTGTCGGCATATTTTTCTAAACTTTCCGGCACTGATTTGTTGAGAACATCACCTAATAAAACTACCCCCACAGTAAAATAATCCCACTGTTTACCATTGACTTTTTTATCATCCATCCCTAAATCCAGACCGAATTTTACCCAGTTATCTGTCGGATACATATACTCTTCGTTGCCCGGAGAGTCCACACTGGCATCAGAGCCATTAAAGGCTGAACTCATTCGTAACAGGTCCTTGATTTTTATGCTGTCTTTCTTTGGGCTATAATTGGCAAATTGTTTTAAATCATAAAACCTGTTCAATGCCTGGTTTTCGTCTTTGATATAGCCTTCGCCAATAGCAATGCCCATCATAGTTGAAGTAAATGATTTTCCCACTGAACGGGTATCGTGTAAGGTGCTTCTGTCTGCTTTATTGAAATACTCTTCCAGAAGCAGTTTGCCATCTTTGATTACTACCACACTGGTTATCTCTTTCAGTTTATTCAAGGCAATCAGTCTGTTCATTTCTTCTATCTTAGGTGAATCAAGAGAAGCCTTAGAAATCTCCCAACCCGAATTAGGCTTCATCGGTTGAATAGCTATCTCTTCCCGCGTCAATACAGGTGTTTTAATAATAAGTTTGATTTCACCCTGGGCAATCAAATCTCCTACTTTTACCTCTTCTCCTAAGTTGATGTAGGGACGCATTTCTAATTTGAACTGGTGCGTTCCATCCGTAAGGGCATCCTCTCCACCCCTTAACAAGAATCTGTTAAACATATAAACCGCCCACCAGTCTTCTCCTTTCGAGGTGGTTATCGGTACTCTGAAAGTAGTGGTTGTATGCTTTTTCAATCCTGCACCATGATGTAGGTTTTCTTTGTAAATCAACTTCCCATCGACATAAAAAGAGAATTGATAATTACCCTTCCTGATGATTTCATCAGCGGGTATATCGGGTGCTAACTGATGTAGATAATTGGTAATTGAATTGCCCAGAAATGGTCTGATACTTAAATCAGATACATACTTCAGTTCAAAACTTGTCAGGAAATCACTTTCTTTTAATTGGTCGATAGGAATATCACCTGGCAGAAAAGCAATACGACCGACATTAACCTGATGTAAAGAATTAACGAAACCATCGGTTTGTACGATGTCTTTGATTTGCCCATAGGTAGTATAAAAAACAGGGCACAATAACAATAAGATTAAAATTAGCTTCTTCATTTTCATTTTATTTTGAATCACAAAGATACGCATCTCTTAACCTCAAAAAATAGAACAGAATTAACATGAGGTATTAATTCAAAACATTTTTCCGGTATTCTAAAGCATTTATGCCGTTGATGGCTTTGAAGCAGCGGCTAAAATGACTCTGGTCGGCAAAACCACATTCGAAGGCAATTTCAGCCAATGACTTGTTTTTCTGTGAAAGCAGCGAAAGAGATTTTTCAACTTTCAGTTTTCTGATATATTCGCCTATATTACAATGAAAGTATTTGGAGAAATCTCTGGAAAGGTGCACAGGGTGAATACCCAATTCGGTAGATAATTCATTGAGGCTCCATTGGCCGGTAAAATTATCATTCAATAATTCTTTCAAATGAGCTACCCATGTTGGATTTTTATAGACAGCTGTTTGGTTATCTCTCTCCATCAGACTCAGCAACTGCAACAATAAAGTCTGAATGCCCAGAGAGGTGGTCATATCATCAGTCTTAGATTCTATAAAAATCTTATACAGTATCAACTTCAATTCAGGATTCAAAATATTAAGACTACCCATTAGTTTATCTAAACTAAAGTCGATGTCTTTTACCCATTGGTGAGTTAATTCGATATGAAAACCACGGGTAAATCCGGGCGGTTTGATATTATAATGAGGATCCTGCCAGTTATGAAACAGCAAACTTCCGGCATTGCAATTATAGACTTCTTTCTTATTGCCTTCAATCACTTTTCCTTGCAGGATAAAGGTAAAATAAGCATTTTCATGATAATGCCAGTCCACTTTATCAAGGGTATATTCAGTATCGGTCAAAGTAATACCTTCCAACGCAATAGTCCGGTTGGTTTGCCCA
>CBIHRH010000141.1:0-9519 GCA_966212365.1 uncultured Emticicia sp.
TCCATATTAACTTCGTATTGAACTTCTTCTTCCCATTCCTGATTCTGATGGCAAGAGATTCAAAAAGAAGACCAACATTTCTGAAATTGGGTTGTGCATCTATCCTGGTTGGCCACTGGTTTGACTTCTACCAAATGCTCATGCCGGGTATCGCCAAAGATCAGGGTGGTATTGGTATCATTGAGTGGGGAACAACTTTGACATTTGCTTCATTATTTATCTATTTTGTAGCAAACCAATTGTCAAAAGCAAATCTTTATCCGAAAAAACACCCATTCCTGGAAGAAAGTTTGCACCACGATATCTAATAGTTCATTAGATAATTTTGTAAAAGTTTTAATTTTAAAGCATACAAGGATTAAGTACTTATAACTTGTAAAATTTTAGTAACATGACCTTATTAATTGTTATTTTAGCTGTTGTGTTTTTGATATTAACCATCATGGTTATATCTAAGACCCAAACTCTATTGAAAGGTGTAAAAGGTAAGTCAGAATCTGAAATAGACGAGACAATTACTGATGGAGCAAATAACTCAAACGCCATTGGATTATTTATATTCTGGATTGTGAGTGTAATCGGGGTAGTTTGGTCATTTAACTATGCAAAGAAAGATTTCTTAATAGCTTTCGGTGATTTGCCAACAGCTTCTTCTACTCATGGTAAAGAAACTGACTACTGGTTCTGGTTCGGTATGGTAGTAATTACAGTAGCATTCTTTGTAGTAAACTCAGTTTTATTCTATTTCCCTTTAAAATATCGTTATAATAAAAATAGAAGGGCTTATTTCTACCCTCATAACAATACTCTTGAAATAGTTTGGACGTTGATTCCGGCAATTGTAATGGCAGGTTTGGTGTTTACGGGATTAAGAGCCTGGAATAAAATCATGTCTGATGCGCCGAAGGATGCAGAAGTGATTGAAATTATGGGCAAACAATTCGGCTGGCAAGTGCGTTACGGTGGTGTTGATAACGAAAAATTAGGTAACTATAGTTATAAATTAATCAATGATGCTGAAGGTAATGAATTCGGTATCGATTTTACAGATGAAAACTCATTCGATGATTTCACAAGTAATACAGAAATGCACATTCCAAAAGGCAAACCCGTATTATTGAAAATCAGAGCAAGAGATGTATTGCACAGTGTGTTTATCCCTCACATGCGTGTAAAAATGGATGCGGTACCAGGTATGCCAACCAAGTTCTGGTTTGTTGCTGAGAAAAGTACTGCCGATATGCGTGCTGAATTGGGTAATCCTGATTTTAAATATGAGATTGCTTGTACAGAAGTATGTGGTCGTAGCCACTTTGCCATGAAGCTGACTTTAATAGTAGATGAGCCTGCTGAGTATGAAAAGTGGAAGAAAGAGCAGAAATCATTGCTAGCCAGCAAGCCGGAGTTTATGGATAAAGTTCCTGCTAATCTGAAAGGCAAGGCTATGAAATATATCATGCCGGCAGCACCGGCAGACAGCACAACAGCCGCAACAGGTGGAGCAGCGACATCAGCATCTTTAAGATAATTATTAACAACAGAAAATTCTTAAAAATAGTAATATTATGGCAGCAGCAGCACACGCAGACGTACATGCCAACGAACATGACCACGCTCACGAACACCATGAGCAAAGTTTTATCAGAAAGTACATTTTTTCTGAAGACCATAAAGTAATTGCTAAACAATATCTGATTTCAGGTATTATTTGGGCTTTGATTGGTGGTTTCTTGTCGTTAGTATTCCGTCTACAATTAGGTTTTCCGGGAATTGATTTAGGTTGGTTGAAACCTATTCTTGGAGAAAGATGGTTTGATGAAACTGGTAAGCTTGACCCTAACTATTACATTGCCCTGGTTACAATGCACGGAACCATCATGGTATTCTTTGTATTGACAGCAGGTTTAAGTGGTACTTTCTCAAACTTTCTTATTCCACTTCAGGTAGGCGCTAGAGATATGGCATCAGGATTTATCAATATGTTGTCATATTGGTTCTTCTTCCTGTCTAGTGTTATCATGTTTGCTTCATTGTTTGTACATGACGGCCCTGCAGGTGGTGGTTGGGTAGTATATCCGCCTTTGAGTGCATTGCCAGATGCTGCTCCGGGTTCAGGAACGGGTATGACAATGTGGCTGGTGAGTATGGCGATATTTATCGTATCGAGTTTATTGGGTAGCGTGAACTATGTAACTACTGTAATTAACTTGCGTACAAGAGGTATGACTTTCGATAAAATGCCTTTGACAATCTGGGCGTTTACTTTCACTGCTATCTTAGGTCTCTTATCATTCCCGGTATTATTCTCTGCGGCTTTATTATTGATTTTTGACCGTAGTTTCGGAACGAGTTTCTATCTATCAGATATTTATATCAACGGACAAGCATTACCAAACCAAGGTGGTAGCCCTATCTTATTCCAGCACTTATTCTGGTTCTTAGGTCACCCTGAGGTATATATTGTAATCCTTCCGGCATTGGGTATGACTTCTGAAATCATTGCTACTAACTCCAGAAAACCAATCTTTGGTTATAGAGCCATGATTTTCTCAATGTTGGGTATCATGTTCTTAGCCTTTATCGTATGGGCTCACCACATGTTCATGACAGGTATGAACCCATTCTTAGGTTCAGTGTTCATGCTCCTGACTCTGATTATCGCAGTACCTTCAGCTGTAAAAGCCTTTAACTATATCACAACCATGTGGAGAGGTAACATCGTGTTTACTCCTGCTATGTTGTTCTCAATCGGTCTGGTATCGTTCTTCGTATCAGGTGGTGTTACGGGTATTATTTTAGGTAATAGTGCACTGGATATTCAGTTACACGATACTTACTTTGTGGTGGCTCACTTCCACCTGGTAATGGGTTCTGCAGCCTTCTTCGGAATGGTGGCGGGTGTGTACCACTGGTTCCCTAAAATGTTTGGTAGAATGATGAATGCTACTTTAGGATACATTCACTTCTGGATTACATTCGCAGGGGTATATGTAGTATTCTTCCCTCAGCACTACTTAGGTATTGCAGGTTTCCCGAGAAGATATTACTCTTATACAGGATTTGACTTTACAAACAAATATCAGGATCTGGCAGAATTAAGTACTATTGCGGCGATTGTAGTATTTGCAGCAAACTTAATTTTCTTGTTCAACTTCTTCTATTCAATTTTCTGGGGTAAAAAAGCAACGGCTAACCCTTGGAGATCAAATACATTAGAGTGGACAACACCTATTGAACCGGGTCATGGTAACTGGCCAGGAGAAATTCCAGCAGTGTATCGTTGGCCTTACGATTATAGCAAACCTGGTGCTGCCGAAGATTTCATCCCGCAAAACGTTCCATTCTCTGCTACGCCTGAGTCTAACTTAGAAGAAGAAAACGAGCAAATTGCTGAGGAAAGAGAAATCGAAGGAATACAGTTTAACCACAGTATCCCTGATTGATAACTAAGATTTTAAGCTAAGTAGCTTTAGCAATAAAGCTACTTACCATATAAATCAACAAAATCATGGTAATTTTTAGAAAACTGGGAGTCTGGACGATAGTTGCGGTATATGTGCTGATATTGGTAGGTGGTATTGTTCGGGCAACAGGTTCTGGAATGGGTTGCCCCGATTGGCCAAAATGTTTTGGTAGCTGGGTTCCACCAACAGATATTTCTCAATTACCATTGAATTACAAAGAGATTTTTGGGGCAAAACTCAAAGGCGAAGTCGAGTTTAATGCTGTTAAAACCTGGGTTGAGTATATAAACCGTCTGGTTGGTGTTTTGATTGGCCTCTTTGTTTTTGCAACATTTATTGCTTCAATACGTTCTTTCTGGAATAAAGACAGAACCATTGTTTGGCTAAGTTTCATTGCATTTGTGTTGGTGGGTTTTGAGGGGTGGTTAGGTTCTAAAGTAGTATCCAGCGAGTTACACCCGGTAATGATTACGCTGCATATGTTGTTGTCGGTCATTATTGTGTTCATTCTCTTATATGCAGTGGCAAGGTCATATACAAGAGTGATTGAAGCAGAAGATATTAAAGAAGCAAGTTCGATTAGCTTTCTGCTCACAGCCTTAATATTAGTTACCCTCGGGCAAGTATTATTAGGCACTCAGGTAAGAGAAATGGTTGACCATGTAGCCAATATGATGGGAGAACCATTGAGAAGCGAGTGGGCAGCTAATCTGGGCGGGAAATTTGAAATGCACCGCTGGTTTTCTTTAGTAGTTGTAGCGTTACACGTTTTATTTCTATATAGAATACTTAAAAACAACAGCCAGAAAGGACTTATCTATCAGTTTTCGATTGGTTTGATAGTACTGATAGCCATTGAAATGGTAAGCGGCTTAATTTTAGGATATTTAGGACTTCCGGCTTATTCGCAGCCTATTCATTTAACAATAGCCATTCTGATGTTAGGAGTTCAGTTTGTTTTATACCTATTGTTGAATAAAGAAAGAGTTTTCAGAGGCGTTCCGGAATTTTCATTAAAGTAATGAATCAATCAGTTAGTCAGAATATAGTTAGTGTAAAGTTTAAAGCTTTATATGACATCACAAAGTTCAGGTTGTCAGCAACCGTAGTTTTTTCAGGAGCCTTCGGATTTATCTTAGGTTCTGATAAACTAGACTGGACAAAATTAGTTCTTTTCTGTATTGCGGCATTTTCAACAACAGCAGCAGCCAACATCATCAACCAGATTATTGAAAAAGACCTGGATGTTTTGATGAAACGTACCCAAGACCGTCCATTACCAAGCGGCAGATTATCAGTAAGAGAAGCTGCGATTTTTGGATGGGGATTAGCTGTATTAGCTATGTATATTTTGTTCTATGAGTTCAACTTCAGGGCAGGTTTAGTAGCTTTATTATCGATGGTTTTGTATGGATTTGTGTATACACCTTTGAAAAGAGTAGGGCCGATTGCCGTAGCAGTAGGCGCATTGCCTGGAGCTTTCCCTCCGATGATTGGTTGGATAGCAGCCACTAATCATTTCGGATTGGAGCCGGGTATTTTGTTTGCTATTCAGTTTTTCTGGCAATTCCCGCATTTTTGGGCTATTGCATGGGTTTTAGATGAAGATTATAGTAAAGCAGGTTTTAAATTATTGCCATCAAGAGGTGGTCAGGACCTGAATTCTGCTATTCAGATAATGATTTATACTTTGTTTTTACTACCCTTGTGTTGGGTGCCATATTATATGGGTATGACAGGTATCAATTCGGCTATAGTAGCGATGATTTTTGGAATACTTTTCTTAGCACAGACATTCCATCTGATGCGAAAAGTAGATAGAAAAGCCGCATTGCAATTAATGTTCGGGTCGTTTATTTATCTTCCGGTCGTGCAGATTGCCTACCTTTTAGATAAAATATAAGCCCATTAGATTCAGGTTAAAAAAATGAGACAAAACGAGTTAAAAATGCCTATAAATAAGTTGACCGAAGAACCAAAACCGGTATTGACAGTCAATAAATGGAAATTTATGGTGTGGCTCTTTATCATTACCATCATTATGCTCTTTGCTTCACAAACAAGTGCATATCTGGTAAGAAGAGCAGAGGGGAACTGGGTAGAATTTGATATTCCGCAGATTTTCTGGTTTAGTACAGTGGTGTTATTAATAAGCAGTGTTTCGATGCACTTCTCATTACAAGCAGCCAAAAAGAACAACCAGTCAATGCTTAAAATGGCAGTGGCCATTACATTTGTTTTCGGAATAGCATTTTTATGTATGCAGTACTTTGGTTGGCAGAATCTGCAGCAACAAGGCGTATTTTTAAAAGGCAATCCATCAGGCTCGTTCTTCTATGTATTTACGGGTTTACACATGGCTCACCTTTTAATCGGATTGGGAATTCTGGTAGCAACTTTCGTTATGGCTTTCAGAATGAAAATCAATTCAAAGAATACTTTGCTGGTTGAAGTGTGTGCAACGGCATGGCATTTCCTTGATTTACTTTGGGTATATTTGTTTGTATTTTTATTGTATTTTAGATAAACTTTTTACAATTTCAAGATTTAAGCAGGTGACTTTACGGCCTGTTTGAAACTCAGAAACTATCAGCTATGGCAAGTGCAAATAACTCAACGACCGCTGAACATTTGATGTGGAAGGGTGGAATCCAACCAATGAAAGTTGGATACGGAAAATTAATGATGTGGATTTTCCTACTATCTGATACCTTTACTTTTTCAGCTTTACTGGTTTCTTATGGTTTGGTGCGTTTTAGTTTTCCAACCTTCGACGGATTAAGAAAAAACTTTGAATTTTCGAATGCCTGGTGGCCAATACCGGAGCGTGTATTTGAAGCTGTTCCGTTTTTGCATGGCATCAGTGCCCCGCTGGTTTTCGTTGGTATCATGACATTCATCCTCATCATGAGCTCTGTTACAATGGTATTAGCTGTAGAAGCCGGACACCGTCGTGATAAAGCTGATGTAGAAAAATATATGCTTTGGACTATTCTGGGTGGTATCGCTTTCTTAAGCTCACAGGCTTGGGAATGGGGGCACTTCATCCACGGTACTGAAGAAGGTCTTACTTTGGCGAATGGCACTAAGATATTTGGCGCTAACCTGGTACAGAACCAATACGGCCCTCCTGCTTTTGCCGATTTCTTCTTCTTCATTACTGGTTTCCACGGTACACACGTATTATCTGGAGTAGTATTAAATGTCCTGATTTTCTATAATGCCGCTAACGGTGTTTATGAAAGAAGAGGCCACTATGAGATGGTTGAAAAAGTAGGATTATACTGGCACTTTGTAGACTTGGTTTGGGTATTCGTATTTACCTTCTTCTACCTTGTGTAGTCTTGACTAGTAATGATTTCGCAATCGTAAGATTGGATAAACTTAAAATATTGAATTAAAAATGGCTCAACATACAGAACACCACGAAGAAAAACTTCCGGCGCAAACCAAAGAAATCTGGAAAACGTTTTGGATACTTCTAATTATTACTTCACTTGAGTTCGTGATTGCATTTACAGTTGATGCAGACCATTATAAATGGACGAAGATTGGAATCTTCATCATTCTGACAATCGTAAAAGCATACTACATTGTAGGTATCTTTATGCACTTGAAACACGAAGTGAAATCGTTGATATGGACAATCATATTGCCTTGTATATTTGTTGTGTGGCTGGTTGTAGCGTTGATTATTGAAGGTGGTTATATTGGGTTTGAACGTTTCTTTTTCGGAAAATGAGTAAAAATACTACTAAGGCCGGAATACTAATAGCGATATTAGTAATTCCGGCTTTTATATTTATATTTCTGAAACTCTTCGGAAATAACTATTACAAGCTTCCTTACCTGATGCCTGAAATGGACGAGCATGGACAGGTACTGATGAAAGGAGCAGATACGGTCTATCACAGAATCCCAGACTTTGTGCTGACAGACCAGAATGGAACCAAGTTTTCTTCTCAGCAAACCAAAGGCAAAATCTACGTAGCCGATTTCTTCTTTACCCGTTGTGGAACTATCTGCCCTAAATTAAGTTCGGCTATGGTAAGAGTACAGGATGTATTTGCTGATAACCCCGATGTGCTGATGGTTTCTCACTCTGTCGACCCGAATCATGATACGCCAGAAGTACTGGCAACATATGCAAAAAAATATGATGCTAAAGTAGGGAAGTGGTTTTTTCTGACGGGCGATAAGAAAGCAGTCTATGATTTAGCTATCAAAGGCTATAAATTACCAGTAGCTGATGCTTCCGAATATGATAAAAATATCAAGAATGTGGATGAAATGTTTATCCATTCAGAAAAATTGATGCTAATAGATAAAGAGGGGTATATCAGAGGAATTTATGATGGCACTTTTAATGCCGATATAGAGCGTCTGTTAGCAGAAATAAAAGTGTTGGAGGAGATATATAAAGATAAAAATAATCCTCGTTAGAGGGCAAATATATGGAAGCGCGATTAGAAGAAAAGAAATCCATGTTATGGATAAATGTATTGTCGGTGGTAATACCATTGGCAGTTGCATTAATGTTAGGTATCCGTCAGAAATTTGACCTGGGTGTCTGGACAAAAGTTTTACCGCATGCGATAGGAATCATTAATTCCTTGACGGCTGTTTTATTGCTTTACGGGTTTTACCTTATTAAACAAAGAAAGATAGAACAACACAAAAACGTGATGACGGGGGCCTTTTCTTTAGGTGGTTTGTTCTTAGTGTGTTATGTGGCCTATCATATTTCAAATCCGAGTACGAAATTTGGTGGAGAAGGTTTTATACGCTACCTTTATTTTTTCGTATTGATTAGTCATATCGGGCTATCTTTTATCGTTTTACCATTAGTATTGAGAACCTATTATTTCTCATGGACTGACCAGATAGCACGTCATAGAAAAATAGCTAAGATTGCTTTCCCGATCTGGTTATATGTATCTATTACGGGAGTGATTGCTTATTTAATGATAAGACCTTATTATGTTTAAGACAATGAAAGCATTCAGAATTATATTAACTACAACTGTTTTCTTTCTAATCAGTTGTACATTTTCGATGGCACAATGTGCGATGTGTAGAGCTTCGGTAGGTAGTAATCTGAGCGAAGGACGTGGAGTAATTGGCACTGGTATTAATGATGGTATTCTGTATTTACTGGCTATTACCTATTTATCAATTCCGACATTGATATTTATCTGGTATCGTAGTGCCAGGAAAGAAATGAACATAAAACTGAAATTGAACAGATAATTAAGTTTATAGTTTGTGACAATTTCGCATTTTGAAAATTCTATTGAAAAGAATCTGCTATCTCTAATGGCAGATTCTTTTTTGTTCCCACTCATTGGGTTTTCTATTTCTTTAGTAACTTGCATTGTGCTTGTATAGACAAGCGTTTTAAAACTATCAACCTTAATAATACATTTAACCATGAGTAATAAACCTCATAGAATCGCCATGCTCGGCACCGGGCTGATTGGCTGGTTTTATACAAAATCCCTTCATGAGCATCGTCGTCCTGACCGTGTACAAGTAGTTTATTCAAGAAGCGAAGAACGCGGAAAAGCATTTGCCGAAGAATGGAATATTCCGAAATACACAACGAGTATGGAAGAAGCCATCAAAGATAAAAGCGTAAATGTAGTAATTGTCGGCCTACCCAATGACTTGCACTTCGAGGCCATCAAGCTATGCTGCAAATACAAAAAGAGCGTACTATGTACCAAGCCATTGGCGCGCACGGGAGCAGAAGCCAAGAAGATACTGGAAATGGTAGAAAAAGCGGGCATATTCCATGGATACCTTGAAGACTTAGCTTATACGCCTAAAACCCTCCACGCGTTGCAATCAGTAAAAAATGGAGTAATTGGTCGTGTAACCTGGGCAAGGTCAAGAGAAGCACATCCTGGCCCTCACTCAAGCTGGTTCTGGGATTTGAAGAAAGCAGGCGGTGGAGCTATTGTTGACCTGGGTTGCCATTGTATCGAAATTGCCCGTAATTACATTGGTAAAGATATTCAGCCTTTAGAAGTAATGTGTTGGGCAGCTACGCAGG
>CBIHRH010000142.1:0-9513 GCA_966212365.1 uncultured Emticicia sp.
AGATGAACACTTCAAAAAAGCAGAGGCGTTATTGCCTGAAATAGGTTCGCCTTATTATGATAGACAAATGGCTTTTATCCGTACAGAATGGGCAGAATTGCAAGGCAATTATAAAGAGGCCTTCAGGTATCAGAAAAAATTCTATGAAGTAGATACGCTATTGGTGAACACTGAAAATAAGCAGAAAGTAGGTGAACTAGAAACCCGATTGCGCATGAATGAAAAAGAATTGGAGAATACTAATCTGCAAAATAAACTGGCTCAGCAAAAATGGCTTTTTATTGGTGGTACGGTTGTGTTAGGGCTTTTGGTAGCTTTATTTTATTTGCAGAGGAAAAGCCTTGCCCAAAAACACGATTTATTGCAGGCACAACATAAACTTTCAGCAGCGGAGCTTTCTTTAGTGCAAAGTCAGTTGGAATCTTTTGCCGATACTGTTAGTGAGAAGAACCGACTCATCAGCCAGTTTGAAAATGAGCTCAAAGACTTAAAAATAAAAGACACGGCTTCTACACATACCCTACTCGACCAGATTAATCAGGCAAGAATTCTGACTGATGAGCAATGGCAGGATTTCAGATTGAAGTTTGAAAAGCTTCACCCGCAATTTATTACCCGTTTGCACCAACAAAACCCTAATCTGACTGATACAGAAACACAACTGGCATGTATGATTCGCTTGAATTTCACTAATAATCAGGTGGCAGGTATGTTAGGTATCTCAAACGAAAGTGTAACAAAAAACAGATATCGCCTAAGAAAAAAAATCGAGCAAAGTGATCTAAATACCTACCTATCAACCATTTAGTTGATTGTCCATATTTTGTCCATATACGTTTTTGCTTATTTTGTCCATTCGGGTGTAAGTTTGAACCAGAATTTCGATTGAACCCTCATTCAATCTTTTTCTGACAATCTATTGAGCCAAGCCAGTGTACCTATCTATCAAATCCGGATTGACAGATAGACAATCATCGGCTTTCTGATTAGGTTATATGTATCTAAAAAACATTATAAACTAAATGAACCCCATGAAAAAAATTGTATTCACTACTCTGCTCTCGTTAAGCTTATTTGCAAGCAAAGCCCAAAGTGCCATTGATATTGAAGAAGGGAAAACTGTTGCCAGTAACGGCATTGAGTATAGCTATGCCATTACCAACGAACGCACCGAAGATACTTATTCCCGCTACGAAGTAACCATCAAAGCACAAAACAAAAGCGGTTGTCAGTTGATTTATCTGAAGAATGATAATATCACCAGCATATTCGATGGTGATCCCTCTGTTATTGCTCGTTTTGAATGTCTGAATGCTACCGGAAAACGCCTTACCTCTAAAGGAGCTAATCTGAAAGCTCGTCCGTTTACAATTCCTTATAACCAACCTGAAAAAACAGCTGACGGTAAAACCACATTCCGTGCGGTAAGGGTACAAGGTGGTTTCTTATTGAAGAATGGCAGCAGTGTATCAAACGATTTGATTGTAATTGTACCTAAAGGTGAAAGACCTCGTTTCAAGATCAATATCCAGAATTTTTCGGAGTTAACAACTGAATAATCACCGAGACCTTTGTCCCATAACCATCACCTTCCACTAAAAATACCTTATGAAATCTAAACACTTTTTTTATATACCTTTATTATTTGCTGCCTTTCAACTGAAAGCTCAAAATGGCCCACAGCCATCTTCCATGAAGTGGAACTATATTGAAAACGACAAAGTGAAAGTAATTTTCCCCGAAAACAATCAGGCAGAAGCTATCAGAATTGCTGATTTGGTGACTTATATCAACAAAAATGCTACAGTATCAGTTGGCAATAAAAGCAAGAAACTCGATATTCTGTTAAATACTAATAATGCACAAGGCAATGGTTATGTTGCCTTAGCTCCCTATCGAAGCGAGTTCTACGCCACCGGTTTTCAGGATTTCAATGACTTAGGTTCAATGGACTGGCTTGATGCCCTGGCCATTCATGAATATCGCCATGCCTTACAATTTAACAATGCCAACCGAGGTTTTACCAAGTTTTTGTACCTATTGCAAGGGCAATCAGGCTGGAGTTTAGGGGCTAATTTTTCTATTCCAGATTGGTATTTTGAAGGAGATGCCGTATTGGCTGAAACCGTATTAAGCGGAGCAGGACGAGGCAGAACCCCAAGCTTTTTTGACGAGCAAAGAGCGTTGCTATTGAGTGATAAAAAATATACCTATCTACAGGCTCGTAATGGTTCGTTCAAAAAGCTATTACCTAACCATTATCCACTAGGTTATGCTATTCTGAACTATGGGCGAAATCATTTCGGGCCTGAAATGTGGCCTAAAGTATTGGCAGATGCAGGTCGATACAGAACTATCCTCTACCCATTTGCCGGAGCCTTACGACGCCATACTAAAACAGGTGTCAATAAAATGTACCGACTGGCGTATCCGGAAATGAAAGAGAATTGGGAGAATGAGTTGAAATCAATTGAACTTACCCCTACTATCCCAATTACAACATTGTCTAAAAGAACCGTTACCAATTATACATTCCCGCATTGGTTGGAAGATGGAAGCATTGTTTGCATCAAAAGTAGCTTTAAGCAAATTTCTGCCCTGTATCAGATTAAAGATGGTAAGCAAAAATATCTTGCTCCCATTGGTGCAGCAACAGAAGGTTATTTAGGTGTCAATAATAACAAGGTTGCCTGGACAGAAATGCGCAAAGATGCCCGAAGAGACGCCGTTATTTATAGCGTAATTATGAGTTATGACCTGCAAACTGGTAACAGAACACAAGTAACCCAGAAAAGTAAATTCTTTAGCCCTCAATTTTCGTCGACAGGAGATAGAATCGTAGCCGTGAAAGCAGATGCACACATCAATAACGAGATATGCATTATTTCTCCTAACAATGGTAGCATCGTCAGCACGATTCCTAATCCTGAAAATGACTTTATTTCTTATCCGAAATGGACGAACGATGATGCCTCGATTGTGTATCTGGCGAAAAGAAAATCGAAAATTGCTATGATGAAATATGATTTGGCAAGCAAACAAACAACAGAACTGACTCCCTGGACAACTCATACCATCAGTGGGCTTTCTATCAGCGATAAGCGTGTCATTTTCGGAGCATCCTTCAGTGGTATCAATAATATCTATGCTGTAAATCTTAATGGAGACAAGCATATTACTCAGCTGAGTTCAGCAAGAATCGGTGCTACGCTACCCGCTATTTCAAAAGATGAGAAAAAACTGGCAATGGTAGAAATGACTGCCATGGGTAGACAATTAACTCAACTAGATGTAAAAAGCATCAGAAGTGTCGAGCCGACTGAGCCTGTTAATATGGATCGTTTTCATATTAAAACAACTGAAATCGAGCATGATATACAGTACCAATCAATGAGCAATACATATCAGGTGAAAAACTACAGGGGACTTTTGAGAGGTGTAAAATTACATAGCTGGAATTTTGGCAGCAGTGATAGTCGTAATATAAGCGTTGGAATTCAGTTGGGCAATATCTTAAATGATTTCACGGGGATAGTTGCCGCTCAGTATAACTATAACGAAAAAACGGTTCGTGTTTCAGGCGGTTTTGATTACGGTAAATTCTTCTTACCTCTATCATTCAGAGCAAGTACCGGAGACAGAGCCAATGCAGTATTTCTGAATCCTGATGCCTTAGGTACTTTGTCTTATAAACAAAATGATATTAATGTAGGTTTATCATCACCTCTTAGCTGGATGAAAGGCAACTACACTACCAGTTTCAGCTTAAGTTCTACTTTCTCAAATATCAGTACCTCTGAATATAAAATACAGGATACACCGATAAATCATGGTTTGAATTTTAATGCCTTGCAGTTCGGCTTAAATTTCTCGAATGTACGTAGAAAAGCGCGTCAGAACTTAGTGAATAAGTGGTCGCAAAGTCTATCGCTATCTTATCAGAAGTCTATTACTCCTGAAACATCAGCCGAACGTTTGATGGGTTCTTTAGGATTTACAACGCCTGGTTTTGGTAAGAATCAAGGTTTAGAGATAGCTGCCAGAGGTAAAAAAGAATTGTTGAATAACAACTATCTTTTTGAAGACCAGTTCTTACATGCCAGAGGTTATGCAGCTGCTCCCGGCGATTTAGAGACTGTCCTAAGCGCTACTTATAGCTTGCCTTTATTCAATGTAGACAGAGGTTTTGCCGGCATATTCTTTATCAATCGTGTAAGAGCCAATGTGTTTTACGACTATGGTAATATTGAAAGAAAGTTCATCAACTCTAAAACTACTCAACGTTCATATGGTGGTGAGGTAATATTTGACATCAAGCTATTAAATACGTTAGGGCCATTGGGTTTTGGTTTGAGAAACTCTTTTTTACTCGACACCGACCCGCTAAATCCCGCAACAAAACAAAGGTTTGAATTTTTTGTAGCATCTAATTTATAATGAGGGTTAGATACATAAGGTAAACAGATTCTGATAAGGCATTGCTTTATCAGAATTTTCATTGAAAAAACAGAGCCCAGGTCCTGAATGATTTGGGCTCTATTTTTGATTTTATACTTATATTTCTATGGCTTCTACTCCTTCAATACCCCTACCGGACGAACATTCTTCCCTTCTTTTTTCTGCAAGGCATCACCTAAATCTTCACGAGCCATATCGGCTACTTTCTGAAGTTCAGCTACAATGACAGGATTTTGTTCTTTTACATCATATTCTTCGCCTGCATCACGTCTTAAGTCGTAGAGTGCTAGTGGCACTTCTATATTACCGTATTTGCCTCCATATCCATCATTGCCCGGTAAAACCGTTTCATAAGTACGCTCAACTTTGTGAGGTAACATCAGTTTCCAGTTATCACGGCGAACGGCTCTTAGCTCGTTATTAGCATAATAATAATAGAAATATTTGCGAGGGCTCTCGTTGACATTCCCTTTCATTAATGATAGAATCTCTACGCCATCAATTTTATTTTTAGGCAAGGTTGTACCACATATACGGGCTAAAGTCGGGAGTATATCAATCGTTGAAGTCAATTGATTACAAATCAATCCCTGGGGAATTGTACCTTTCCAACGCATCAGACATGGTACACGTTGCCCACCCTCAAATACCGTTCCTTTACCTTCCCTGAATCCGCCTGTTGAGCCGGCATGGTTGCCAAAGTTAAGCCAGGGGCCATTATCGCTTGTAAAAATCACAAGGGTATTTTTATCAAGACCGTTTTCTTTCAAAGTTTTCATGATTTGTCCCACTGACCAATCTACCTCCATCATCACATCGCCAAATAAGCCTTGTTTACTCTTTCCTTTAAACTTAGGTGATGCACCAAGCGGCACGTGTACCATTGAATGAGGCAGGTATAAAAAGAAAGGCTTGTTACGGTTCTTCCTGATGAAACCTACGGCTCTTTCAGTATACAGGGTTGTTAGTTTATCTTGTCCGGACAAATCAGTAATCGTTTCCTTTTGCTCATTGCCTTCTATTAATGGCAAAACAGGATACGTTTTCTTCCGATAATCGTTTTCGTCTGTTATAGGCTTACCATCAAAATCTACAGGCCACATATCATTTGAGTATGGAATGCCCAGATATTCATCAAAACCTTGTTGCATCGGCAGGAACTGCTTATGATGCCCCAGATGCCATTACCGAAAATACCCGTTGCATAGCCTTTTTGTTTCAGCATTTCGGCAATGGTGACTTCATCCGTATTCAATCCGATTTTTTGAGCGGGATTTAAGGCTCCGGCAATCCCTACTCTATTAGGATAGCAGCCTGTCATCAATGCTGCTCTTGAAGCACTGCAAACAGCCTGGGCAGCTAAAAAGTTGGTAAAACGGATGCCTTCAAAACCCAATTTGTCAATATTGGGTGTTTGATAATCTAAGGCTCCTGTACAACTTAAATCGCCATACCCCATATCATCCATAAAAATCAGAACAATGTTTGGAGTAGACGTAGCAGTGGGCTTTTTCCAGGAACTGGCGCCTAAGAGAAACGTAATGGCCAGGAGTAGAATAAGGTTGGTTCTCATGTATGAGTGGTTGAATAGTTTTGGTGGTGCAAGTAAAAAAATAACAGCCACTTTTTCAAATGGCTGCCATAGGTATAGATTATAGAGATGGTCTATTGTTGTTTTAAATCAAAAATCTTGTCCATAAATAGCCATTTCTCACCGGGCTTTGCCATCGGTAAGGCTTGCTGGTATTTCCACATCAGATTTTCCCATTCCTGCACTTTCGGATTATTGGCATCCATTTCTGATTTTCGTTCAAAAGAAAAGTCGTCTTCGGTTTCCATAATCATAAACAGTCTGTTACCGATACGATAAATCTCCATACCTGAAATACCTGCCGAGGTAATGCTCTCGGCTATCTCAGGACGAATTTTCTCATGATACTTTTCGTACTCGGCTATCATGGCTGCATCGTCTACTAAATCTAATGCCAGACAATATTTTTTCATAGGTATGAATTATATCAAAGCTCTGTCTAAATGAACATATCCGCCATCTACATGAATCAACTGACCTGTGGTATGGCTCGAACGCTCCGAAAGCAGGAATACCACCATATTGGCGATTTCCTCTGCAGTTGTCATGCGGTTACCTAAAGGTATTTTCTCTGTAATTTTCTGCAAAGTTTCTTCCGGATTTGGCAAAGTTTTAATCCATTTATCATACAAAGGTGTATAACATTCTGCCACTATCACTGCATTCACACGGATACCATACTTTAATAATTCAACTGCCCATTCACGGGTTAAGGCATTGCGTCCACCGTTAGCAGCAGCATAAGCTGATGTGCCCCCCTGCCCTGTTTCGGCAGTTTTTGAGCCAATGTTTACGATGCTGCCTTTGCTCTTCTTTAATTCGGGTAAGGCATAATGTGCTATCAGGTAATAATGCACCAGGTTTTTATGCAAAGAAGCCATGAAAGCTTCATAGCTACCGTTTTCAAGATTTACGCCATCGTTTACTCCGGCATTATTTACCAGGCCATCTATTCTGCCATATTTCGCCACTACCTGCTCAATTGACTTGCGGCATTCTTCTGGATCACTCAATTCTGCTGCTACCTGAAAACCGTTGCTACTGCCCCCTATTTCTTCCAGCGTTTTCAGGTTATCCGCTTCATTTCTGCCAATAATCACCGGTATAGCGCCTTCGTTTGCCAATGTTCTCACAATCCCCTCTCCTATACCTTTGGCACCACCTGTTACGATGATTATCTTATCGCTTAGATTTAAGTTCATGTTATTCAGTTTTTTTATAGGCAACTGCCGTTTGTCTTTGTACACCTAATCCGTCGATACCTAATTCTACTATATCGCCTGCGTTAAGATAGCGAGGAGGTTTAAAGCCCAGACCTACGCCAAATGGTGTACCTGTAGAAATTACGTCACCTGGCAATAAGGTCATGAACTGGCTCAGGTAATGAATCAGGAAAGGAACTTTAAAAATCATGTCGTCAGTGTTGGAGTTTTGTAGTTTTTCTCCGTTTACTGTCAACCACAAAGGCAAATCATTTGGATTTTCAATCTCGTCTTTAGTAGCCATGAAAGGTCCTAGTGGGGCAAATGTATCACAACTTTTGCCTTTTACCCATTGTCCGCCACGTTCTATCTGAAACTCTCTTTCTGAATAGTCGTTGTGTAAAGCATACCCTGCCACATAATCCATCGCCTCTTCTTCTGATACATACGATGCCTTTTTGCCAATCACGATAGCCAATTCCACTTCCCAGTCTGTTTTTACCGAGTTTTTAGGGATAATCACATTATCATAAGGACCGCAAAGTGCGGTAGTAGACTTGAAGAAAATAATCGGCTCTTTCGGAATCGGGGCATTTGTTTCCTCAGCGTGTTTGGCATAGTTTAAACCTATACAAACGATTTTAGATGGACGGGCAATACATGAACCCAATCTTGCTTCAACAGGTACTTTAGGGCAGCTATCTGCATTGGTTTCTACCCATGCAGCCAGGCGAGCCAGACCATCAGTAGCAAAGAATTTTTCTGTATAATCTTCTCCAAAAGCCGAAACATCTACGCGCGTGCCATCCAATAGTTCAACAGCAGGTTTTTCCTGTTCAAACTCACCAAATCGTAATAATCTCATATCTTTATTTTTATATAAGTAGTCTAATAATAAATCGCTATAAATTTACACCTCTTTTCCAGGGCATGAAATCATCTTGTCCTAATTCCTGCGCTTTAGTCAGGATTTTACCGCTGGCTAAATTGATGCAATACTCTAATAAATCTTCTGCGGTCTGCTCAATGGTTTTTTCTCCCGTGATGATTTCTCCACAATCAAAATCGATAATATCTGGCATTCTCTTAGCCAATTGAGTATTGGTGGACACCTTTACTACCGGACAAATCGGGTTACCGGTCGGTGTACCTAAGCCTGTAGTAAAGAGTATAATCGTTGTTCCTGATGCTGCTTTACCTGTAGTAGCCAATACATCATTGCCGGGTGTGCAGACCAAATGCAAACCTGGTCCTTTAGCCAGTTCTGTATAATTCAATACATCAACAATTGGTGCAGTGCCGCCTTTTTTAGCTGCGCCTGCTGACTTGATGGCATCCGTAATCAAGCCATCTTTGATATTTCCTGCTGATGGGTTCATGTCGAAACCTGCGCCTACCGCTTCGGCTTTAGCCGCATAATCACGCATCAGGTATTCAAATTTCTCTGCTTTTTCTGTGGTTACACAACGATTGATTAATTCCTGCTCAACGCCACATAATTCTGGGAATTCAGCCAGATAAGTTGTACCATTTAAAGCTACTACCAGATCTGATAAATGACCTAGTACCGGATTGGCAGAAATACCGGAGAACCCGTCTGAACCACCGCATTTTAAACCAATTTGTAGTTTTGATAAAGGAGCAGGCTGACGGGTCAGCTTATTGGCCTCAATTAATCCTTTGAAGGTTTCTTTGATAGCTGCTGACATCATGTCGAATTCAGTCCCGTAAGCTTGTTGTTCGAACATCAGAACGGGTTTATCAAAAGCAGGATTACGTTTTTTGATTTCATCCATCAAATCAGTAAACTGCGTTTTCTGGCAGCCTAAGCTTAATACAGTTATCCCTGTTACATTGGCATTATTCGCATAAGCTGCAAACAATGCTGCCAATAGTTCAGAGTCCTGATTATTTTCTCCACAGCCTGATTCATGGGTCAGGAATTTAATTCCATCCAGATTCGGGAATAAACGTCTGCCAACTGAATCCGTCTGGGCTTCCTGATTATAGGTATCTATGCTAGCTGCTCCGTTCTTCTGGTGTAGATGCACTAAATCTTCTACCTGGCGTAGATACACATCAGGGAAAGCATAGCCTAAGGCTTTATCGAAAGCTTCTTTTAGTTTCAGTATATTACGATTCTCACAAAATACCAGCGGAAGAACTAACCAATAGTTAGCCGTTCCTACTTGGCCGTCAGAACGGTGATACCCCATAAAAGTCCTATTTTCCCATTTAGAAACATCAGGGGCTTGCCAGTCG